>CAYWUU010000023.1:0-11141 GCA_964461405.1 uncultured Erysipelothrix sp. | reverse complement strand
AAGAAGTGTTCAACTTCTCGATGTTCGAACCAAAATCAAACTACGATAAATCTTCTACTTCTAATTGGATGAAAGGGTTTATTGCAAGAAATTAATGAGTAAACATATTTTTACCCACATTCATTTGACACTAACGTAATTATTCTTTAAATAAAGTATAATAGAGTAGGTAGATTGGAGTCTAGAATGGAATCTTTATTAAATTATGATTTAAAGGAACTCAGTGAGTTATTGGTATCGTTGGGTGAAAAAGAGTATAGGAGTCAGCAAATCTTTGATTGGCTATATCGTAAGCGGGTTACTTCGGTTGATCAAATGAGTAACTTGAGTATGGGATTGCGTGATACTTTGCAGCAAGCGGGAGGCTTGGATTTGTTGGAGTTGGTTCATAAGAGTGTTGCGGAGGATGGTACTACTAAGTTTTTGTTTCGTTGTTTTGATGGGGCTTTGATTGAAACGGTATTGATGGTTTTTGATTATGGTCACTCCGTTTGTGTTACTACGCAAGTGGGTTGTGCAATGGGTTGTAAGTTCTGTGCATCGGGCTTGTTAAAAAAGGACCGTAATTTAAGTACTGCGGAGATTGTGAATCAGGTTTTGTTTGTTCAGCGTGAGTTGGATAAAGTTAATGAGCGAGTGAGTCATATTGTGGTAATGGGTATAGGTGAGCCGATGGACAATTATGATAATGTGACGCGTTTTATTCGTATAATTAATGATGATTTAGGTTTGGGTATTGGGGCGCGTCATATTACGGTTTCGACTTGTGGTGTGGCTCCGATGATTAAGAAGTTTGCGAGAGAAATGACGCAAGTTAATTTGGCAATATCTTTGCATGCGCCTAATGATACTTTGCGTAATGAGATCATGCCTGTTAATTATCGATTTAGTTTGAGTAAGCTATTTGAAGCTTTGGAGTATTATCAGGAACACAGTTCGCGTCGTTTAACGTTTGAATATATTTTATTGGATGGGGTTAATGATCAAAAGGAACATGCCTATGAGTTGGTGAAGTTGGTTCGTAATATGAATGGCTATGTGAATTTGATTCCATATAATCCTGTGGATGAGCATGGCTTTAAGCGTACACCTAGGAAACAGGCGTTGATTTTTCATGATATTTTGGTTCGTAATGGGGTTATGAGTACGATTCGGCAGGAAAAGGGTAGTGATATTGATGCTGCTTGTGGGCAATTGCGGGCTAAAGTCTTGAAAAAGAAGTAATTATTTCGTGAAATTGAAAGAAATTACGGAAATTTAAAATACACATAATCTTCACTAAACAGTGGTGATTATGTGTTTTTTTATCTTTATTTAACATAATTGACGCAAAAAAGTTCATGAAAGCACTTGCAACATTAAAAATATGTGGTATATTGTTAGTGAGGTCTTGGTATATACCAAGGAAAGGAGGAACTATATTTTGATACCAAGAAACTTATACAATGAAATATTGTATTACACATATATATAAGTAAAATATAGGAGAAAAAAATGCAAGCTTTTACAAATTGGATGGAAAAACACTTTGTGCCAGTTGCTGCTAAAATTGGTTCACAAAAACACTTAGTCGCGATTCGTGACTCATTTATTTCGATCATGCCTATTACTATGGCGGGATCTATTGCTACGTTATTAAACGTATTAGTTCGTGATTTACCTGGAGAATATGGACTACCTGGAATTACTAGTGCATTCTCATGGTTAATTGGTATTAACGGTTTTGTTTGGTGGGGAACTCTAGCTATCTTGAGTGCTGTTCTAGCATTTGCTATTGGATATCACTTCTCAGAAGCGTATGATGTTAACCCTGTTGCTGGGGGCTTAGTTGCTTTCGCAGCATTTATTATCAGTATTCCTCAAGCAGCTAATGTAGCTGTTGATATTACTAACGCTACTCCAGGATTTGAAGCTCTATTAGCTGAAGGTCAAACCATTAATGTTGCCTTTGGTGCATGGGGAAATATTAACTGGGGATTCTTAAACACTGGTGGTATGTTTACTGCATTGCTAGTGGGTGGATTTGCTACATTAGTTTATGCTAAGTTAATGAATGCTAATATTATTATTAAGTTACCTGATGAGGTACCTCCTGCGGTTTCTAAAGCGTTTGCTTCAATCGTTCCAGGTACAATTGCTTTATATGCAATTTCATTAGTTGCTTGGTTAATTGGATCAAACCCAATTACAATTGGCGCTAAGGTTATCACTGACTTACCTACTTTAATTAATACATTGGTTCAACAACCATTTATGAGCTTGGCTCAAAACGTATTCTCAGTAGTTATTGTTTCATTATCAGTATCTCTATTCTGGTTCTTTGGTCTTCACGGTCCAAACGTATTGGCACCAGTTCTTGAAGGTATCTACTTAACAGCTCAAAATGAAAATACAAACTTCTATGAGTTAAACAAAACTGCTAAAGGTTTACCAAACCTATGGGTTAAGGGTTCATTTGACGCCTTCTCATGGATGGGTGGATCTGGATCTACATTTGCACTTATTATTGCAATCTTGCTATTATCTAAGCGTGCAGATTCACGTGCGGTAGCAGCTTATTCTCTACCAATGGGTATTTTCAATATTAACGAACCAGTTATCTTTGGTTTACCAATCGTATTGAACCCAATCTACTTTATCCCATTCTTATTAGTACCTACAGTTCAAGTGCTTCTTGCTTATGGAGCAACTGCTGCTGGTTTAGTTCCACCTGTGCATATTACTGTTCCTTGGGTAATACCTCCAGTAATTTATGCTTGGTTAGCAACTGGATTCTCATTTGCTGGAGCGTTAATGGCATTAGTAAATATCGGTGTTGGTATCGCAATCTGGGGTATCTTCGTAGTTATTGCTAACAACGAAAAAGTCGAAGTTGAATAATTAGTTGTAATTGATTAAACTTAATAGGAGAGGGGGGCTTCCTCTCTCTTATTTTCATATAAGGAGTTATTATGGACAAATGGATGTGGTCGCTGATATCGCTTGCTTCGATATTTATTCTTATTTCTTCTACAAATGAGGATCTTAAGTCGTTAATGTATTTGGGGTTGTTCTTTTATGCTTTAGCGGGTGCTGTATTATATAAGTTTTATAAAGATAAGAAGAATAAGTGATTCTTGTAGTATTATTATGAAAATGAGTGGGTGTATGTTAAAATACTTATGTTGAGTTCTTTTATTAAAAGAGTAGTTAGGGAGTCATATGAGTTTACCGATTTATAAGCGCATCAAGAATAAGATGCTAGTTGAAATAGAATCTTTGCATGCCAACGATCCAATACCCAGTGAGCGTGTTTTGGCGCATAGTTATCAAGCCAGTAGAATGACCGTTCGTAAGGCCATTGATGAGTTGGTTGATGAGGGGATTCTCTATCGTGATGCTAAACGGGGTACTTACGTTGCAGATGTTACGATGGCTAAGAAGAATACGTTGATTGACACTATGGTTAATGAGGATGTAAGTTATCGTGTTCTTTATTTTGACGTGAAATCGTATTCTAGTTTCTCTTTACAAAGGGCTTTGAATGTTCGTCCATCTGATCAGGTGGTTCGTATGATTCGGCTTATGGCTATCGATAGTATTCCGTATGCTGTGGAGGAGTTTTATGTTGAGCGTCGTTCGATTACGGATGAGGAGCTTAATAATATGACGAATTGGAAGAGTTTTAATCAGTTTTTGGATGAAGAGACGGTGCTAACGCAGCGGTTTGTCCCAACAATAGTTCCGGTTCAGTATGCTAAGCTATTAAATATGGATCTTAATAGTCCTATCTTAATGGTTGAAAATTTCTTTGCAGATCGTACAGGAAATCGCTTAGCTTATGCTAAGATTTATCATAATTCTGAGGTTAATCCGGTTGAGATTACATCTAAAATTAATAACTGATTGTCAGTTATTTTTTTTATTTTGGGCACTTTAATATGTTAAAGTGTGTTTGTGGGGTGTAATCTTGTCTTTTTTCGTTGTATATTGGGGTTTATTTATGTATAATAATTCAAATTAAATAGGGAGGTTTTGACTATGGGTAAGTCGTTGGCTTATAAGATTTTGGAGCATCATTTGGTTTCGGGTGCCTTGATAGCGGGTCAGGAGATTATGATTAAAATTGATCAGACTTTAACGCAGGATTCAACGGGTACAATGGTTTATTTGCAACTGGAAGCGATGGACATTGGTCAAGTTAAAACGGACCTATCTGTAGCCTATATTGATCATAATACATTGCAGTCGGGGTTTGAGAATGCGGATGATCATGCGTTTATAAAAAGTAGTGCTTTAAAACATGGGGTCATTTATTCTAAACCGGGTGGGGGTATTTGTCATCAGGTTCATTTGGAACGCTTCGCAAAGCCTGGGATTACTTTGATTGGATCGGATTCTCATACGCCTACTTGTGGTGGAGTTGGGGCTTTGGCCATTGGTGCTGGGGGTCTTGATGTTGCGGTTGGAATGGCTCAGGGGATTTACTTTTTAACAATGCCTCGTATTTTCAAGGTCGAGTTAAGTGGTTCTCTTAATAATTTTGTGAATGGTAAGGATGTTATTTTGCATGTGCTGCAAAAGTTGAGTGTTAAAGGTGGTGTGGGCTATATTATGGAGTATGGGGGACCAGGTGTTAGTAACTTATCGGTTACAGACAGGGCAACTATTTGTAATATGGGGGCTGAGTTGGGCGCTACCACATCTATTTTTCCTAGTGATGCGAATACATTTGATTATTTGAAGCGTCATAATCGTGGGGATGATTATATTCCTTTAAGTGCAGATGATGATGCTCACTATGATGATATTATTTATGTGAATATGGATTTGCTTAAGCCGATGACTGCTAAACCGCATAGTCCTGATAATGTGGTATGTGTGGAGGAAACTTTGGTTGATCGTATTAAGGTTGACCAGGTTGTGATTGGAAGTTGTACGAATTCTTCGTATGCGGATATGATGAAAGTGGCTGCCATTTTGAAGGGTAAGCGGGTTCATCCGGATGTGAGTTTGGCAATTGCTCCGGGTTCTAGTAATATTCTTCGTTTGTTGGCTGAAAATGGGGCTTTGGCTACTTTAATTGCTTCGGGGGCGCGTATCTTGGAGTCTGCCTGTGGTCCTTGTATTGGGATGGGTCAAGCTCCTAAATCAGGGGCGGTGTCGCTGCGGTCGTTTAATCGTAATTTCTTAGGTAGATCGGGTACAAAGGATGCGCAGGTCTATTTGGTGAGTCCTGAAACGGCTGCTATATCGGCCGTTGAGGGTTATTTAAGTGATCCCAGTGACCTTGATTTGCAGTTTATTTTTGAAGAACCCGAATCGTATGGTAAAGTTGATCATTATTTCATTATGCCAGATGGGACGCATGCATCTATGGATGTTGAGATGGGTCCTAATATTAAGCCGTTTCCAACGGGTAAGCCTTTGGAAATGAAGGTGAGTGGCAGGGTATTATTGAAAACGGGTGATAATATTACTACGGATGATATTGTACCTTCTAATGCGAAGTTATTGCCCTATCGTTCTAATATTCCTCATTTAGCAAACTTCAGTTTTACTACGTTAGTGGATGATTTTAAGAAGCGTGCTATTGAACATGAGGGGGGCTTGATTGTTGGTGGAGACAACTATGGTCAGGGTTCAAGTCGTGAGCATGCGGCCTTGGTTCCTTTGTATTTGGGGGTACGTGCTGTGCTTGTTAAGTCGTTTGCGCGTATTCATCGTTCGAATTTAATTAACTCGGGAATTGTACCTTTGGTATTTGAGGTGGCTTCTGATTACGATCGTATTAATGAATTTGATGAGCTTGAGTTGGTTGATGTAGGTCGTATTGTGGAAGGGTTGAGTGTTGTTGAAGTTTATAATATAACAAAAGGTGAGCGTTATCGTGCTAAATTTGAGGCTTCAGATCGTGAGCGTTCTATCCTTAAACTTGGGGGATATCTTAACTTTGCGAAGGCCGGCAATTGGGGGATTGAACATGCATAAAGTCACGTTAATTAAGGGTGATGGCATTGGTCCTGAGATTAGTGCTGTTTGTGTTGATGTCTTGGATGCTTTGGGAGTTGCGATTGAATGGGATGTTCAAAAGGCAGGTTTGGAAGCGTTTGAGGATGTGGGTGTGTTGGTTCCTGAGAGTTTGTTGGAGAGTATTGAGCGAAATAAGGTGGCACTTAAGGGTCCACTTACAACTCCCATTGGTACGGGGTTTAGGAGTGTTAATGTTGCATTGCGTAAGCATTTTGACTTGTTTGCGAATATTAGACCCATAAAGAATATTTCTAATTTGGAAACTAAGTTTGATGCGGTTGATTTAGTTATTTTTAGAGAAAATACTGAAGATATTTATGCTGGTATTGAGACGCAAGTTTCAGATGATGAGGCGCATTCTATTAAAGTCATTACGAGGTTTAAAACAGAGCGTATTGTTAAAGAGGCGTTTGATTATGCGAAATTACATGCATTAGATAAAGTAACGGTAGTTACGAAGGCTAATATAATGAAGCTATCTGATGGTTTGTTTTTGGCTGTAGCTCGCGATGTGGCCAAGGGGTATCCTGGGATTGCATTAGAAGAGATATTAGTGGACAATATGTGCATGCAGTTAGTGATGAAGCCGGAGTCGTATCGTGTTATTGTGACTTCTAACTTATATGGTGATATTTTGAGTGATTTGGCTGCGGGTTTGATTGGGGGACTTGGGTTGGTTGCGAGTGGTAATATTGGGAGTCATTGTGCTATTTTTGAAGCGGTTCATGGTAGTGCTCCTGATATTGCAGGTAAAAATCTTGCGAATCCTGTGGCGATGTTATTGTCGTGTGCAATGATGTTGGATTATTTGCAGGAGTTTGATTGTGCCCGTCGTTTGCGTAGGGCCATTGATAATGTTTTAGCAGATGCGAACCATAGAACCTTTGATTTAGGGGGGCGTGCTTCAACGTCGTATCTTGGTGAATTGCTATGTCAGGAGGTCAAAAGACTGTGAGTGATACTTTAAAGATTTTGGCTTCTAAGATTGCATCTGAGAGTTATATTGATCCTGCTAGTTATCATAAACATAATATTAAGCGGGGGCTTCGTAATGAGGATGGTACTGGGGTCTTAGTTGGGATTACGAAGATAGCGGAAGTTAAGGGATATGAGTTTGATAATGGTAAGAAGGTTCCGGTAGAAGGGGCGTTGTTTTATCGTGGAATTGCATTGAGTGAGTTAATGAAGGGGATTAGTTTGGAGAATCGGTTTGGATTTGAAGAAGTAATCTTCTTGTTGTTGTTTAATAAGTTGCCCAATAGTCTTGAGTTAAGGGACTTTAAGGATTTGCTTTTTTCGTATCAGGTATTTCCTGATGGCTATGTTGAGGATGTTATTATTAAGATTCCTGCGCACAATATCATGAATAAAATGCAACGTGCTTTTCTTACCTTGTATTCGTATGATGAGAAGGCTGATGATATTAGTATTTTGAATGTTTTGGAGCAATCGCTTAAGTTAATTGCGAAGGCGCCGATGATTATGGCTTATAGTTATCATGCTAAGCGTCATAGTTTTGATGGGGCTGATTTGATGATTAATAGGCCGGTTCTTAATATGTCGATGGCTGAGAATATATTGCATATGATTTTTGGTAATGGGAAATATACGCTGGAAGAAGTTGCGCTCTTGGATATGTTGTTGATGGTTCAAGCGGAACATGGTGGGGGCAATAATTCGACGTTTGCAACGCATGTAGTAAGCTCTACGGGTACCGATACGTATTCGGCTATGGCTACAGCTATTGGTTCCTTGAAGGGCCCTAAACACGGGGGAGCGAACCTTAAGGTTCATGATATGGTGCATCATATTAAGAATGCGATTGATTTTACCGATAAAGCAGTACTAGAAGAGTATTTGCGGTCGATCTTGGCAGGTGAGGCTTATGATAAGAAGGGTCTTATTTATGGTATTGGTCATGCGGTGTATACTAAATCCGATGCCAGGGTGATGTTGATTAAACAGGAATGTGTTGATTTAGCGAAGAAAAAGGGTTGCATGCAGGCCTTGCAATTGGTTTTGGATATTGAAGAAATAGGCGGTAAACTCATTAAAGAGAAGAAGGGACTGTCTTATCAGCCCAGTGGCAATATTGATCTTTATTCTTCTTTTGTTATGGAGATGCTAAACATACCCCTTGAACTCTATACGCCTTTATTTGCGGTAGCACGAATGGCAGGCTGGTCGGCGCATAGACTTGAACAGATCATGGATACTAAAATAATGCGACCGGGATATGTTACTTTAGGGGAGTATCGTGAGTATATTCCAATTAATAGACGTAAATAAAACTCCGATTAAATCAATCGGAGTTTTGCTTACTATAATATTTACCTTGATAAGACATGCGCTTTCTTTGTAGCTTATCGATATCATTTAGGACCGATACCTTATTCATGGTCCAAAGGGGCTCCAGTAAGTCATCAGCCATCGCATCGCCTGTTAAGCGGGCGACCACCATTTCTGGTGGTAAGATCTCAAGTTGTCTTACAATTAGATCGACATAGGTATCTTTAGTTATCAAACTAAAGGGTTCTTGCATATATTGATCCCCCAAGGGGGTGTTTTTAGTGATGTGCAACATATGGATTTTTATCATATCGGGGTTTAAGTTGGCGCAATATTGGGCTGTTTCCATCATCATATCAAGGGTTTCGTTGGGGAAGCCATTAATTATATGAACGCAAACCTTTAAATTGGCGTTCTTCAATTTCGTGATTGTTTCTGTGACAGAATCTAAGTCGTGGCCTCGGTTCATCCATTTTGAAGTGGGATCGTGAATGGATTGTAAGCCTATTTCGAAGTTAACTTCTTTGTGTACGCTCATGGCCTTGAACCATGCAATCTTCTCGTCGTCTAAGCAATCGGATCGCGTTGCGATATCAAGGGCGATAAAGCGATCGTCGTAAAAGAAAGGTTCATAGAGTTCTTTAAGTTTCTGTAGGGAACCGTGGGTGTTAGTATAAGATTGAAAGTAAGCGATGGCTTTGGCGTGGGGCCATTTTCTTCGCATGAGTTCAAAGCCATGATCAATTTGCTTCTGCAGATCCTGTGTCTTTAAAATCATATCCCCGCTTCCTCTCTCGGAACAGAAGATGCATCCACCGCTGGTAATTGAACCATCGCGATTGGGACAAGAAAAACCAGCGTCGATACATACCTTGAAAACTTTCGAACCGTATTTTTGGCGCGTATAGTAGTTATAGGTATGATATTGTTTATTGTCATTTGTATATACAAAGTTTGTGTTTTTTCTCATTATTTTCACCACTTCCAATTATAACATATGATTTCGTAGGTAATAATCTGAAAAGATTAGATATAATTGTGATTTTACTAAAAAACTCTTATAATCTTTTTTTATACTTCTAATAAGGAAGGTGAAAATATGAAAGTATTAGTTTTAGGTGGTGCAGGTTCAATGGCATCTGGAGGCGTTAGTTATTTACTGCGTTATCCCGACGTTTCGCGTATTGTGATGACAGATATTAATCTTGAGAAGGTAACGGCGGTTGCGAATAGATTTAAGTCTGACAAGATAGAGGTCATGCAACTTGATGCTCTTGATCGCGAAAAATTGATTGCGACAGCTAAAGATTTTGATGTGGTATTAAACTGTGTGGGTCCTTATACTAAGTTTGGAGTTCCGGTTCTTGAGGCTATTATTGAAGCGGGTGTTGACTATGTCGATGTTTGTGATGATCATGATGCAGCTGAAATGTTGCTGGCATTAGACGATAAGGCTAAGGAAGCGGGCGTTAGTGCTTTAATTTGTATGGGTACCACTCCTGGTATTAGTAATGTTCAAGCGCGTGTGGTTTATGATATGTTGGATGAGTGCGATAGCATTAAAGTGGCTTGGGCCATCACAAACCCTCCAGCTGACATGATAAAGGGAACATATTTGGAAGCAGTAGCCGAGGGTGGCTTGATGTCAGATGCGGCTTGGGAACATTTAATTCATGTTGGTACCGGCGATATTCCTATTTGGAAGAATGGTAAATGGGATAGTATTGCGGCTCTTGAGCATGGTGAGTGGGTTGATTTTGATGAGCCTTTAGGAAGAGCTGAATCTTATTATCTTGGGCATGCTGAGCCAATTACGTTGCCTCGTTTCTTAAAGATTAATGATTTCTGTGCGTGCTTGGGTTCAATTATGCCTGAAGTAATGCGAAAACTGCGCTTTGAAGCACGGGGACATAAGGACGCTTTATATCCTCCTAAAGATATTGATAAGCCAATGTTTAAGGGAACTGATATTTGGCAAGATCGTGGCGTTTGGGGCGGTCAAGCAGTTATTGCTGAAGGTACTAAAGACGGTCGCCGTGTTCGCTATACGTGTCGTGTGCAAATGGGTGTTCATGATTCCGCGGCCTATAATAATTCAGGTCAAGCGATTGGTACTTATATGATGGGTAAAGGTTTAATTAAGGAAAAAGGTGTTTTGGCCCCTGAATCCAGTATTGATCCAAAACCATTCTTTGAAGAGTTAGCTGCTTATTATTCGCAAGACTCAGGTAAGACGTTTACTGTTGATGATATCTTGATGATTGAAGAAGAAGTACTATAGACATAATGTGACTAAATAGTATTTTAATATTTACACCAAAGGGATGTATGAAAACTACATCCCTTTTACATATTTTGCTATAAATGCTACTTAAATTGTAAGTAGGTTGATCTTTTTTTTCATGGAATTATGGTTTACAAATTTAATAATTTGATGGAAATATGCTATAAAATAGTCGAAGCAAGGAGTGGTATTATGATGAGAAGATTATTAGTTTTAGAAATTGCTGCACATTATCTACCGCTTCTTATGATGGTTGATACGCGCGCAGTAATAACCAACTGAATCTATTAAGTATTTGCGATGGATTCAGTAGTGCCCCACTCTAATTGGAGTGGGGCATTTTCTTTTGTTTCTTAGCTTGTATCAATTGTATTTTGGTTAAGTCCTGGTGTTTGAGTAACTTAGCAGTGGTAATATAGACTTGAAATGTTGAGGTGCAAATAGTGATCGTTTGGGGTATTAAAAAACCCTCTAAACAGAGGGTTGTGTATTTTGATTTATTGGAGCGGGTGTCGTAGTTATCTACAACTCTTTTCCAATAACGAAAGAGTACATA
>CAYWUU010000022.1:1473-11620 GCA_964461405.1 uncultured Erysipelothrix sp. | reverse complement strand
TGCCCTTGAGACTTTGGTTACCGATGGTCGTATTCAACCGGGTCGTATTGAAGAGGTTGTTCAAAAAGTTCAAAAGGATTTAAATACTGTTGTGCAAAAGACAGGTCAAGATACGTTGTTTGAACTGGGCATTAGTAAAGTAGATCGTGAAATAACAAGTATATTGGGGCGTTTAAAGTATCGCTATTCATACGGTCAAAATGTGTTGCAGCATTCCATTGAGGTGGCGCATTTAGCGGGTATGATGGCAGCGGAACTTGGATTAAATCAAAAACTTGCGCGTCGTGCGGGTTTATTGCATGATATTGGTAAGGGACTTGACTTTGAAATGGAAGGAAGTCACGTTGAACTGGGGGTTCGTTTAGCACGTAAGGCGAATGAACATCCGGTAGTGATTAATGCTATTGCATCGCATCATGGCGATACAGCAGCAACTTCTGTTATCTCTGTTTTAGTAGCTGCAGCGGATACCCTTAGTGCAGCGCGTCCTGGAGCTCGTTTTGAGTCGTTTGAGAATTACATTCAAAGATTGGAAGATTTGGAAGCAAT
This sequence comes from uncultured Erysipelothrix sp., assembly GCA_964461405.1. GTDB lineage: Bacteria > Bacillota_I > Bacilli_A > Erysipelotrichales > Erysipelotrichaceae > Erysipelothrix. The sequence continues at coordinate 11,071 of CAYWUU010000022.1, read as the reverse complement.
TGCTTCGACTAAAGAAGGGGTGCAACGTGCGTTTGCAATCTCTGCTGGTCGTGAGTTGCGCGTTATGGTTATTCCAGATGAGATTGATGATCTTCATACAACTAAGTTAGCGCGTGAAATTAAAGATCAAATTGAGGAACAAATGACCTATCCTGGTCAAATTAAAGTTACAGTCATTCGCGAGTTGCGTTCGCTAGAAATTGCGAAATAATGCGGATACTCTTTATTGGTGATATTGTAGGAGCGAATGGTCGGCAGGTTGTTGCTGACCATTTGCCTTCTTTAATAGAAGAATATAACATAGATTTTGTGATTGCTAATGGGGAAAACGCAGCCCACGGTAAGGGTATCACTAAAAAGATCTATGATTTCTTTATGAATATAGGTATTAATTGTGTAACAATGGGTAATCATACATTTGCTAAACGTGAAATTTATGATTTCTATGATGAGTGTGAGAATTTGCTTGTGCCAGGTAATATGTTACCTATAGATTTTGGTAATTATTATAAGGTTTTCGAAGTTAATAATAAAAAAATATGTGTAATTAATTTGTATGGTGAGGCTTTTATGAATAATGTAGGGGGAAGTCCGTATATATTCTTGGAGCGTGCTTTGAAACATTGTAAAGCTGATTATTATTTTGTTGATTTTCATGCTGAATCAACGAGTGAGAAAATGTTGTTTGCGAATTACTATAAAGAACGTATTAATGCATTAGTGGGTACGCATACGCATGTGCAAACGGCTGATAATAGAATGATTGGTAAGGTCGCATATATTAGTGATGTTGGTATGTGTGGGGCGTATGATTCAATCATAGGTCGTGATGTTGATGAAATCACAGATAATGTTATATATGGTAATAAAACGCATTTTAAAGTTGCAGAAGGTGAGGCGTTTTTGAACGCTGTTGTAATTACTGTGGATGACAATATGGTGAGTCAGGACATAATTAGGGTAACGCGGTAATTATTAGTGTATAATAAATGTAATAAAGTATTGAAGGAGATATTATGGAAAAAGTTAAGTTATTTACCCTGGGTGGAAATGATGAAGACGGTAAAAATATAATTGTTATTGAAATTGATGATGAAATATATGTTATTGATGCCGGTGTTTCGTATCCAAGAGGGCAAGAGCTTTTAGGTGTTGAAGTCAGTATACCTGACTTTAGTTACTTAATTGAGAATAAAAATAGAGTTAAGGGAATCTTTATAACCCATGGTCATGATGATGTTATGGGGGCTTTATCGTATTTGCTTAAGGAAATTAATGCAACGGTGTATACTACACCTTTAACGGCCTTAATGGTCGAAGACGCCCTTCGTAAAAGTGGGTTGAAGAAGTTTAAGATTAAGCAAATTAAACGCGATGATAAGTTTAAAATTGGCAATCGTCATATCATTACATTTGGTTTGACGCATTCAATACCGGATACATTTGGTATTGCGATTGACACAAAACATGGGTATATCGTACATTCAACAGAGTTTGTGATTGATTCGGATGTGCAAAATGACCAGTTTTCTACGGATATTGGTGAAATTGCTGGTTTAGGTAAGAAGGGTGTCTATGTATTAACGATGGAATCTGTGAGAGCTTCTCATGAGGGTTTCACGTCGCCTAAACATAGAATTAGTGAGAAAGTTGAAAATGCTTTTGAGAATGCTAATAAGCGTATCATTACGACTTTATATGATCAAAATGTGTATCGTTTAATTGAGGTGCTGGATTTAGCCTATCATTATAAGAGAAAAGTATATTTCCACAATAGTGATACTAAAAAGCTATTGGAACATTTAAGTAAATTGAATTATTATCGTTTACCCGCTGGATTTGAAATCAATGAAAGTCGCTTTGATAATGATATGGATGATGTTGTGATTATTGTTAGTGGCACCGGTCCATCGGTGTTTACAGCCATGCATAAGATTTCCATGGGTGAGGATGATAAAGTTGCCTTGCGCAGTAAGGATACGGTCATTATTGCGTCGCCCATTGTTCCTGGAACGGAAGTTGAAGCAGGGGCTATGGAAAACGAGTTATATAAAGAGGATGTTAAGGTATTGTCCTTGAATTATAAGCAAGTAAGTTCGATGCATGCTTCTAAGGAAGATATTAAGCTCATGATTAATTTGTTAAAACCTAAGTATTATATCCCAGTTAAGGGTGAATATTTGGATTTGGTTACCAATGCTAATATTGCTTTTGATATGGGATTATTGGCTAAGGATATTATTGTATTGGATAATGGTCAGATCGCGAGTTTTGAAAACGGTGAGTTTAAAGATTCTAAGAAGTTTATTCGCCTGGAAGATGTTTTAATTGATGGTAAGGAACATTTGGATACATCGGGACTTGTACTTCGTGATCGTCAAACTTTAGCGACAGATGGTGTTGTTATTGCGGGTGTTGTCATTAATTTCTTTAATAAGAAAGTTGTTGGGGGTCCTGATATTCAATCGCGTGGTGTCATCTATTTAAAAGATGCTGAGAATATCATGAAGGAAGTGGGCAATATTTTAATTAATATTATTGAATCGGCTGTTAAAGATGGATCTTATGATAATGTAGCGGCTCGTACTGAAGCTCGTGATTTGATTTCTAAGTATATATTTAAAGAAACGGGAAAGCGTCCTATGATCTTGCCTGTCATTATTGAAATTAAAGAGAAAGAGAATAATGAGTAAAAAAGTATCGAAGAAGAAAAATAAAGCGGCTTTTAATCAGGCACTTAAACGCTATCTAATCGCAATTGGACTTGTGTTTTTTAGTGTGATTGGCTTGCTTGAAGCTGGAATAATGGGGCGCCTTATTAGCGGCGTATTTAGACTTGTTTTGGGTATGTATCCGCAGGTGTTTCTTGCACTTATTATTGCCGTGAGCATGGTTTATGCTATGGCTCCGAAGTATTTAGCGAAGATGCCAAAGCGTCTTTGGATCGGTAGTGCGCTTGCTATTGTGACCTTTTTAATCGCCTTGTCGTTTCCTAATGCCAATGATTTAGTGGGTAGGGAATATTTTATAGCTATGATAAATAAAGAGTATCTTTCGGTTGTTAGTGATAGTCTTGTACCAGCGTATGGTGGAATCATCGGTATGAGTCTTTTTGCGCTTACGTCCATGCTTTTTGATCGCATGGGTACTTTGGTTTTATGTGTAGCTCTTGGATTTGCTTCAGGGGGTTTATTGCTATCACCTGAAAGCATTCGCAAACCTATTGTGGCTTTTATTTCGGCAATAAAGTCTGGGGGGCGTAGTGCTAAATCCTTAGGTAAAAAATTAGTTCCTGTTAAAGATGATGTTGAAGAAGTTAGACCTGTTATTAATGATTCTACGTTTGTTGATATGTCAGTGGATACTAAGAAGACTAAAGATAGTGTATTTATGGATATCGATGAGTTGAGTAAACCTGAACCTAAGAAGAAGGATCAGATGAAGCTTCCCATTGCTTTAGATGAACCAAGTGATAAGCATACTTTAGTGGTAGATGATCCTGTCTTTGATAATTATCAATTGCCTCCTATTTCTTTATTGGAAGGCAGTAAGAAGGTTAGTAAGTCTAATGAGAATCAAATATCAGCTAAGGAAAAGGGTAAGCAAATTATTAAGGTATTGGAGCAGTTTGGGATTGAAGCGGAGTTATTAGCGATTCATATTGGTCCCTCTGTGACAAAGTTTGAATTGAAACCGGATTCTAATGTTAAATTAAATCGCATTTCTGCCATTCAAGATAATATTATGATGGAGTTGGCAGTGACTTCGTTGCGTATTGAAGCACCAATCCCTGGTCGTGCTGCAGTTGGTATTGAAATACCAAACGTTGAAATGATGCCCGTTCGTTTGCGTGAGATTGTGGTAAATACACCGCATTTCTTTGATAAAGATAATATTTGGGTTGCCTTGGGTAAGAATTTAATGGGCGAACCAATTTCTATTGCTCTCAATAAAATGCCGCACTTATTAATAGCGGGGGCCACAGGTAGTGGAAAGAGTGTATGTATAAATAGTATTATTACTTCAATCTTATTAAGCAAACATCCTCAGGAACTTAAGTTAATCTTAATTGATCCCAAGAAGGTTGAGTTTACGCCTTTTATTGGAATTCCTCATTTACTTAAACCGGTCGTTACGGATGCGGCGTTGGCTTCAACTACTTTAAAACGGGTTGTTGAAGAGATGGAACATCGTTATGAGCAGTTTGCAGAAGCTGGAGTTCGCAATATTGCCGCCTATAATCAAAAAGTTAACGAAGAGAAGGATAGTAAGTTGAAGTTGATGCCTTGGATCGTTGTTATTATTGATGAGTTAGCGGATTTAATGAATGTTGCGGGGCGTGAAGTAGAAGCCAGCATACAGCGTATTACGCAATTAGCGCGTGCTTCGGGAATTCATTTGATTGTAGCAACGCAACGTCCCTCTGTGGATGTAGTGACAGGGGTTATTAAAGCCAATATCCCTTCACGAATTGCATTTGCGGTGAGTAGTGCGGTTGATTCGCGTACCATTCTTGATACAATGGGTGCTGAGAAGTTGCTTGGGTATGGTGATATGTTGTATGTTCCCATGGGTGAACCCAGTCCAACGCGCGCTCAGGGTGTTTTTGTATCGGATAAGGAAGTTAATCTTGTAACTAAATATAGTAAGGATCAAGCAGAGCCCATCTATGATGAGACTTTTAATGTGGCTGAGATTGAACTAAATCAAGAGGGTGTGAATGCTTCACTTAGTGATCCACTTATAGATCAGGCAATAGAATTGGTGATTAAGCAAAAGCGTGCCTCTACATCGTATTTACAGCGTAGTTTTAGAATCGGCTATAATCGTGCTGCTAGTATTATGGATGAGTTGGAGCGTCGTAATATCATATCTTTACAGGATGGTTCGCGGGCTCGTGATGTTTTATATCAAAGTATGGATGAGTATTTGGATTCTTTAGAGGAAGAAACGGAGTAATCTGTTTCTTTTTTTCTAAAAAGCTATTGTGCTTATTTAGATATTGGTGTATTATAATATAGCATGCTCGAGTGGCGGAATCGGCAGACGCACTGGACTCAAAATCCAGCGAGGTCAAACTCATGCGGGTTCAAGTCCCGCCTCGAGCACCATTTGTTATTTACAACTGAGATATCTCAGTTTTTTTTTTACTTATTTAATTAAAAAGGCCCTTAGTAGGGCCTTTGATTTAGAAGCTAGGACGTAGAGTTTGGGAGTTTTCTTCGTTAGTAAGAAAGTCTTTTACTTTTTCATGGGTCATGGCTTCTTTTAGTTTCTTTATTTTGAGGGAGTCCTTATTGTCTTCGCGTGCCACAAGGCTAATCGCATAGTGGTTATCACTTTCTTTCTCTAATAGAATGGCATCTTTTAGGGGTTTTAAGTTGATTGCTTTTATATATGTTGGATAGTTAAATACTACGTCTACTTCATCGTATGCGTGGGTTAGCGTTAGTAGGTCGACTTCAACAAATGTATAGGGACTGTTCTCTACATCTTTTATCGTAGCGTCGTGGGTCTTATTTTCCTTGAGGCTAATATAGCCATAGGACTCTAAGATGAGTAGCGCACGGGCTTGATTGACTTGGTCGTTGGGTATGGCGATGGTGGCCCCTTTTGGTAATTGGTCTAGGGATTCATAGTGTTTAGAGTAGAAACCTACTAAAGCATCGTAGATGGTTTGTATCCCAGCTAAGTTTGCGTTATTGGCTTGATTGAATTGCTTCATATAGGGTTGGTGCTGGAAGAAGTTTGCATCAATCTCTTTGGTGCTTAGAGCTAAGTTAGCAGCGGTATTATCACTAACATTAACCAGTTCCAATGTATAACCTTCCTCAGCTAAAATCTCTTTAGCAATATTTACGACTGTAGTCATGGGTTCTGTATGAGAAGCAATGCGAATGACTTTGTCATCTTGTTTAGGGGAACAACCGGTTAATATGGTGATCAAAACTAATACTGATAATTTCTTTAACATTAATAATCTCTCCTATGTTTTATCTAAATAGCTAGCCAGTGTGGCTCCTATATATTGAATAATCTGCACGAGAATGAAGATAATAATCACAATTGTATACATAAGTGGGTAATTAAAGGCTTGGTAGCCATAGCGCATCGCAAAGTCTCCAATTCCACCACCCCCAACAACCCCTATTACCGTTGAATAGGAGATAACACTAATCGTTGATGCGGTTAAGCCCAGAATCAACGAGGGTTTTCCTTCGACGTAAAGAAAGTGTCGGATAATTTGTGGCGTGGTGGCTCCCATAGATATAGCTGTATCGACAATGGGTTGTGGTATAGCTAGAAGGGTTGCTTCTACATATCTTGCAAAGAGTGCGACAGCAATTAGTGATAAGGGAAGGGTAGCAGGTAGAGTTCCTAGAAATCGTCCCATTATAAGTATGGTAAGAGGCCGTATCGCAATCACAAATATTAAGAAAGGTACGCTTCTTACAATGTTTACATATAAGTTACTAATGCCATATAGTATTTTATTGGGCTTTAGGCCATCGGATTTGCTAAGAAATATTAAGGTACCTAAGGGCAGTCCAATCATAATTGAAGCCATTAAGGGAATACCAATGAGTATTAGGGATTCCTGGAGTGCTTTGACTATTTCCTGTTGGTGCTCAAGTAAGATACGCATCATCGTTCTAGGACCTCCTTAACCATGGCACTATAACTACTTAAGTGGGTATTCTGTAATTTCTTAACGTTTATGATATCTTGTAGTTTGTGATCTTGTAGGATAGCTACACGATCGCAAATAGCTTTGGCAACTTCTAACTGGTGGGTTACCAATAAGATCGTGGTATTCATCTTTGCGTTAATATCCCTTAGTACGTCCAATAAATAACGAGTGTTCTTATCATCCAATGCGGATGTGGGTTCATCACATAGAAGTATTTTTGGGTTGGTTACTAAGGCTCTTGCGATGGCTACGCGTTGTTTTTCCCCTCCGGATAATGAATGGGGGTAGCTGTCTTTCTTTGGTAGTAAACCAACGTAGTCCAGTACTTTGTCTATATCTGAACCATCAACGTTTTTTCTTAGTTTTAGCGGTAGTTCTATATTTTCGTAGACTGTTTTATTCATTAATAAATTATAGTCTTGGAAAATGACTGCTATATCTTGTCTAAATAAGCGTAGTTCTTGGTTATTTAGTGTTGAAACGTCGATGTTGTTAACTTTAATCGTTCCACTAGTTTGGGTTTCTAGTTGATTAATTAACTTTAGGATTGTGGATTTACCGGCGCCACTTTCACCGATGAATCCATATATTTCTCCGGGGTCTATTTGAAAACTTATATTCTCTAGTACAGGGTTCTCATAGACCTTACTTACATTACTAAATTGTATCATTCAAATCATCCTCACCACGTTAGTATAGTATATACTTACTAATTATGCATTAAATGTGCGTTGGTTATGTGGGTTTTTATGGTATGATAATTGTGATTGAAAAGAGGTAATTATGCGAGCTAAAAGAAGAAGTCAAAGACATAGACGACGTCGTTTGAATGTTAAGGGTATTGGATTAGTATTATTAGTGTTATTAGCTATTGTTGGAGCTGGATTTGGTATTTATTATTTAATAGATAGTAATAAACTTACAATCGTATTGAATGGTAGTGAGGTTATGGAACTTGACTATGAAATGCTATATAAAGAGCCGGGTGCCTATGTTATTAAGAAGGGTGAAGTAACGGATCATGAAGTTGAGATTGATGCAAGTAAGGTTAATACTGCTGAGTTAGGGGAGTATGAGGTTGTTTATAAGATTAAAGGTAAGCGGCGTCATAAAAAAATCCGTAAGGTTAAAGTAATGGATAAGGAAATGCCAAATGTTATATATAATGGTTGGGATGTGTCGATTCCAATCAATGGGACTTATCATGAGCAGGGCTTTAAAGCGTTTGATAATATCGATGGTGATATCACTGACAGAGTGAAGGTTAGCGATAACATCGATATAAGCACTAAAGGGGTCTACCATGTTAGGTATGAAGTTGCGGATGCGGCGGGTAATGTATATAGTACTACGCGTCGTGTATATGTAGGTATGCCCATTCCTAGTGAAGAGGAACTTACGTATAATTATTCCAACAATTTGGATTTGAAGCATCAGATTCGTAAAATGGGTTGGAACTCGGTTGGTTTTACATTAGAGGGTCACTATAATAAGCCGATTTCTTCGTTGGATCTGCTTAAAGACGATGGTAAGACGGTATATTCTTTTGATGCTAAGAGTTCATTAGCTGGCTATAGTGTGGCTTTTGATTTGAGTGAAGTTGAGAATGGTATTTATACAATTGTTGCATCGGAGTATGAGAATGATGCGATTGTGAATGAGTTGGATGCAACAACACGTTTAATTAGAACTAAAATGGGTGATAAGTTAGTTACCTTTGATTATGAAAACAATATCATGAAGGTGTTAATTGAGGATTTGGTTTATGAGTATGATATTGTGATCGAATCTGGGCATGGTGGTAAAGACCCTGGAGCTATCAATAATACTATTTCTGAGCGTGATCTTAATTTGTTGGTTAGTATGTATGAGCGTGATCGTTTTGAAGCGCATGGGCTTCGTGTGAAGCTTGATCGTACGATTAATAATACGTATGGTGAGCAAATGGGAAGCGAAACATGGAGTGATTTGAAGCGCAATAGTTATGCCATGGGTACCTATGGTACCGTCGCTCGCTTTTCGTATGGAAATCACCATAATAGTAGTGGCAATAGTAGTGTGGGGGGCTGGGAAATAATTGTGCCTGCTGCCGCCACTAAAGAAGAACTTGCTATTGAGAATAAGATTGGAAATGAATGGGATAAGGTCTTTAATAATGGCACGCGTGGTCGTATTTTTACTCGAAGTCATGAGACGGGGATTTTCCATGATAAGCGCAATGGTCAGGTTTATTCGTTCCTTGAATACTATGGGATGCAAAGACTTAATAAGTATGTATTTGGATTAAACTATCCAACGTATGAAAATAGTTATTTGAGTAATCCTACGGAGTTTAAATGGTATTATACGGATGGCAATTGGAAGCGTGTGAGTGAAGTTAAAATTAAGCATTATGTTGAGGCGATGGGACTTGATTATATAGCGCCCTAAGTTTTTCACTGGTATATATTTGATTAGGTTGTTATAATTTAAAAAAGGGGGATATTTATATGGATATCTTAGAACAAATTCTTAAACAAGTTAGTACAAAAGAGTCGCTTAACTCATTGGGTTCATCCTTGGAAGCTTCCCCTTCTCAGGTTAAAGATGCGACAGAAGCTTTAGTTCCTGCCTTATTGGGTTCAATGTCTAAAAATGCGCAATCAGAAAATGGTCTGCAGTCTTTATTTAGTGCTCTAAGTGATCACCAAGACGATGATGTGAGTGATATTAATGGTTTCTTAGGGGGCTTGGATTTAGATGATGCTGCTAAAATGGTGGGTCATATCCTTGGTAATAATAACAGTAAACTTCAAAAGAAGGTGGCTAAGGAAACGGGCATGAGTGCTACTGATGTAGGGAGTCTAACAACGATGTTAGCGCCCTTAATAATGGGCCTTCTTGGTAATCAAAAGAAGCAACAATCGG
>CAYWUU010000022.1:0-1463 GCA_964461405.1 uncultured Erysipelothrix sp. | reverse complement strand
GGGCAAGCCCCATGGAAGGTTCATCCAGAAGCAACAATCGGGGTTTGATATGGGTAGTTGAGTGGGTATGTTAGGAGGAGCAGGGGATATTACTTCGCTTCTTGGAAACTTATTGGGATCAAATAAACCTGCGCCTAAGAAAACTGCTGCGGGTCAATCAAAAACTAGTACTAATAAGAAGGTAACGAGTGTAAAATCTAGTAAGAAAGAATCTAATGATTTATTAGATAGTGTTACGGATTTGCTTGGAAATTTACTGAATAAGAAATAATTAAAGGGGTCCATTAATTGGACCCTTTTAATTATAGTCTATGAAATTATGATCTCATCCTGTTTAGTTCATCACAAATCTATGACCACTACTTCAGGGGGCGCAAAGAATCGAAGTGGAAAACCAAAGACTGATCCGCCAAGTCCTTTGCTAACATAGATCTTTGAGATGCCATTACTTACCATCCCGCTGCGATACTTTTGCTTATACATAGTGGGTAGTATTGGAGCATACTTCCCAAAGATGGTTATTTGACCTCCATGTAAATGTCCAGCCAGTGCGATATTAAAGGCTGTGGTGCGTGTTTCAAAGTAATCGGGTTCATGGGTAAGTAAGATGTTAAAGGGCGTATCCAAGGGTGGTAACACGGGTTTACCATCTCGTAAGTCATCAACACCCACAAATGTAATGCCATCTATGGTGAGACACTCATTCACCAACACCATAATGTTCATCCTCTTATACATAGCGCGAACATTCTTTATATCATGATAATCATGGTTTCCAAGCACCGCTATCTTATGCCCCTGCATTTGATCTAAATAATCAAACACAGGGTAGGTAAGCCGTTTCTTATGAATAATATCACCGCCAATAATCAAATAATCGGCCTGCAAATGATTCACGATCTTAACTAACTTTCTAGAAGCAAAGTGGTTATATCCAAAGATACTGTCATATTGCAAATCAGAAATAAACACAATCCGCTTCTTAAACAAAGGATTATGCGAATCAAAATCAGTGCTTTTTAAATACGTAGTCTTAATCGTATGATACTCATATAAGGCATATAGAAAAGATATTATTATTAATATAACCATGGTTTCCTTCTTTCTACTAAAACTATGATAACACAGAAGGCTTCCTTAGATATATATTGATAATAGGAAAGCTCTAGATATCTAATAAGAAGGGAAATGGCACATATATTAGTCAATGATATTTTATATGGTAATTTCATAGTGGAGCCTGTTTTGGAGGCATTAATTAATTCAAAGGCTGTTCAAAGACTGAAGAATATTCATATGGCAGGACCGGCTTATCTAACTAATTCACTTTGGAATGAAACGCGTTATGAACACTCTATTGGAGTCATGTTATTGGTTAGAAAGTTGGGAGGATCCATAGAGGAACAAGCCGCTGCTCTATTACATGATGTCTCACATACGGTAGATGATGCCCTGAGTAATAA
>CAYWUU010000021.1:11100-11715 GCA_964461405.1 uncultured Erysipelothrix sp. | reverse complement strand
GTGCAAAGTTTGATTGCGCAAGCTCAAAACCAGCCATCTCAAGCTGAAGGTATGGCAGATATTGTAGCGGGTTATTTATTTTATATAGCTGTAGCTGTTTCTCTTGTGTCTTTTGTGGTTTGGTTTGTGTTGGTGGATTTACAAACAGCCGTTTCTTATATGGTAACTACTTTGGTTATTTCCTGTCCCCATGCTTTAGGTTTGGCGATTCCTTTGGTTGTAGCGCGTAGTACTAGTTTAGGGGCGAGTCGTGGTTTATTGGTTAAAAATAGAGAAGCTCTAGAGTTGGCAAATAAGGCCGATGTAATTATTTTGGATAAAACGGGTACTTTAACAACTGGTAATTTTAAGGTGTTGCAATATTGGGGTGATGATCATGTGTTGGCGCTAATGTCGGGACTTGAGGCTGGAAGTTCACATCCTATTGCTCAAAGTATTGTGAAGTATGTGGATGAGAAGGGTCTAGAGGCTGTAGTTTTTGATGCTATTAGTATCTTAAGTGGTCGTGGTATTAGGGGCACCTATAATAATGAGTCCTATGCGCTTCTTAGTCCCAAGGCTTATGGTAAAGCTTTGAATTTTGAAGTTGTGCCGGGCGCTACTTTAAGTGTGTTA
>CAYWUU010000021.1:0-11090 GCA_964461405.1 uncultured Erysipelothrix sp. | reverse complement strand
AAAGGATGATGTGTTAATAGGGGCTATTGCTCTTGGGGATGAAATAAAAGCGAGTAGTCTTGTTTTGGTAGAGGACTTGAAACTAGCGGGTATTAAACCGATCATGGCAACGGGTGATAATGATCGTGCTGCTTCTGAGGTTGCGAATCTATTGGGTATTTCATATTATGCAAACCAGTCTCCTAGTGATAAATACGACTTAGTTCAAAGGCTTAAGGATGATCATAAGGTCGTCATTATGGTGGGGGATGGTGTTAACGATGCGCCTTCGTTGGCTTTAGCTGATGTGGGGGTGGCCATTGGTGCTGGTACGCAAGTTGCGATTGATTCGGCTGATATTGTGCTAACGCAATCGGATCCCGGTGATATTGCTTCTTTCTTAGAATTAGCAACTAAGACGGTTCGTAAGATGAAGGAGAACTTAGTTTGGGGTGCGGGTTATAATTTTATAGCAATTCCTTTGGCGGCTGGATTATTGGCGCCTTTTGGGATTCGTATTAGTCCTGCTATGGGCGCTATCTTAATGTCTTTGTCTACAATCATTGTGGCTATTAATGCGCTGGGTCTGAAATCGGATAAGAAATAGTGTTTTAACGTCGGATTTCCGACGTTTTATTTATAGATTTTGATAATAATGCTTTACATATGTGTGCGCTCATACTATAATAAGTGTGTAATAAATATACAATATATTGTATATAAGAGGAGGCAGTTTATGAAAGAACGTCTTGAAATTCTAAGAGATGGTTCGGTTATTGATGCAGAGGTCTTCGATGATTGCATGGCACTTGATGCAGGCCTAATGACTTTAGAGGGCTTGAATGATTTAAATGCCTATCAAGTGGCAATGACGCATTTAGCGATGGCGATGCAGCGCATTAAACAAGGGAATATTGTTGAATATATGGATGATATGATTCTATCTGAGATTAAAAATTCAGAAAACTATGTGGATGTTGTTGCATTAACAGACAAGATTGTTAAGGAAGTTCATGTTGATATACCGGAATCTGAAATTCAGTTTCTTTGGTTACATATGCTCAATACATTAAATGAGAAAGGAGGGAAGTAGTTTGAAGAAAATAGTTGTTGGTGGACAAATCGATAAACAAGAGATCAAGGCTATGCTGGAAAAGTTAAGTGATGGTAAGCTGGACATCGAAGTTAAATCGGATTTGGATGCCGCAATGGCAATGAAAGCAGGTCAGTATGACTACTATGTTGGGGCATGTAATACAGGAGGCGGTGGAGCCTTAGCCATGGCTATGGCGATGCTTGGGGCAGAAAAATGCTCTACCATATCAATGCCAGGTAATATCAAAGATGAAGCGTTCATCCGCGGTGAGTTTGCTAAAGGTAAAGTAGCTTTTGGTTTTACTGCACAACATAAGGAAATTGTTTTACCCATCTTAGTTGATGAGATCTTGAAATAGATATATAAGGAGAAGAATTCATGGAAATTTTTAATTACATAGTAATTATGGCTATTGGTGCATTGGCATCGGTATTAGCCAACAAAGGTATTTCAGTATTTAATGACGGTTTTAGACCGATTGTTCCTCAGTATTTTGATGGAAAAATGAGCCGTAAAGAGCTAGCAGCAACCAGTTTTGCGATTAGCTTTGGTTTAGTGGTTGGATTTGGTATTCCAACTTCATTAGCAGCGTCAATTATTTTGATTCACTCACTATTATTGGCCACAGATATTATTGGTACATTATTCAACGATGACCTAACAGGTTTAATTCTATCCGCAGTAGTTGGGGCCGCATATGGTCTTGGAATCTTGGTAGGATTAGAGGCAGTCGTTAAGTTGTTTGAATTATTACCTTATAACTTCTTAGGAACATTGGGTTCCGTAAGTGCTCCAGTTATCGCAGCGTTTGCAGCATTCCCTGCAGTAGCCGTAGCGATGCAACATGGATTTACTAAAGGTGGAATTACTGGTCTTCTTTCATTGATTACTTACTTCATCGTTAAGAAGTTTGGTGTATTTGCTTTAGGAGAAGCTACAGTAGCCTTAAATGCAGAAGGTATCGCTATGTTAGTTGGTACCGTTGCTATGTTAGTATTTGCTTCACAACAAAAATCTGATTCAACAACTTCACAAGATCTAGCAGATATGTTCTCAGGTCAAGTTAAGCGTATTCAAAGTAACTGGTGGATTCTAGCTATTATGGGTGGTTTATTGGCCGCTGGAACTAGTTTAGCAATCGTTGCGGGTGACCCAACTTCTCTTGCTTTAATTGGTGAAGGACAATATACTTCTGCAGCATTAGCAGCCTTTGCACGTGCTATTGGATTTGTTCCATTAGTATTTACAACGGCAATTGTTACCGGTGTTTACGGGCCAGCTGGAGCAACCTTCGTGTTTGCTGTAGGTATTGCATTAAATGGTAACCCACTCTTTGCATTCGCAGCCGGTGCCGCTGTTATGATAGCTGAAATCTTCTTAATCAACTCATTTGCTAAAGGTATGGACCGCTTCCCAGGTGTTCGTGAAATGGGTGAGCATATTCGTACTTCAATGAGCCGTGTACTTGAAGTTGCCTTATTAGTAGGATCAGTTGGTGCAGCCAACGCAATGGTTCCAACAGCGGGTAGTTTATTCGTTATTGGATTCTACTTACTTAATAAGCAATCGAAGAAGCCAATTGTTGACTTAGCAGTAGGACCTGTAGCAGCAATCATCTTTGGTATATTAGTTAATATTTTAATCGTAATTGGGCTATACGTATTACCTGTTGTAGCTTAATATGAAACAAAACATTGCAGCGTATGCATTAAAGACATTGGCCGCTAAAAAAGCTAAATCGGTAGATAAAGTCTACGAGGGTACGCTTCTTAAAATAGATAATGCAATGGATAAAGGATACTACGTCGGTGTGAAAAACACCGACGTAATTTCCTATCAATTTAAAAAGAAGATGGAAGAACATAATATGTTTATCCATACCCTTGATGCCATGTCACAAAAAGGCCGTGCTATAGATATCCACACTATTAATCCCATTACAGGACGCTATATGAGTGGATCATCGAGTGGAACTGCCCTTAATGTCTTTATGAATATCAATGATATTGGTATTGGAACGGATGGTGGTGGCTCTGTATTGGCCCCAGCCTTAGCTTTGAATCTTTACGCGATGATTAGCCCATTATTTGATCAACATGCCTTGCGTAAGCATTCAAAGACCTCAACCGATGGTATTGTCTTTAGTCCATCGATTGGTTTTATGAGTAAGAGACCTGAGTTAATTAAGAAAAGTATTGAAGCCCATCTTGAAATATCTGCCCTAGCGTACGACATCTATTTTGGAACGTCGAACTTAGAGGTGCACGCCAATCTCAATAAAGTATTTCAAGACTATAAAACCTATCCATTGGCGTATGAAGGCTTAGATCGCCAAGCTATGATGGCTGAACTAAAGGGTTTTGATTTTGATAAAAACATCTTAGTAACCTGCGAAGGTCCCGTTGATGTTATAGAATATGGCGATAGTATCATGGGGCATTATGATGCCCTTACTCAAAGCAAACAAGCTTTAGGCCATAAGTATTATTTAAAAGTAGTAAACATGCTTGGATTAAGTGCTTTTATAGTTCCTACCACAGAGCACGCAAGAGGATTCTTGATTATATGTAAGTCAGATGCACCGGCCCTAGGGGCCGCATATGAACTTATGAGTAGTTTGCCTTTTAGACGAAGTGAATTAGAAGCGTCGTATTTTGATGCGACAACTTCAATAGGAAAGGATGTATTATGAGAAAAATATTAGTAGATGGGATTACTTTAATCCACGAGCATACCACCATTGATTTATCAGGTGTAAAGAAAATTGACGATACGAATTTAAATTGTTTTGATGAGAGTGTAGCAGAGTTTAAGAAACTATATGAATTGGGTGTTAGAAACATTGTGGACGTTACAGCAGATGGAATGGGACGTAATGTTGAGTATGTTGAGAAAGTTCAGGCGTTATCTGGCATCAATATTGTTCAGGCTACAGGATATTATAAAGAACCCTTTTTACCTGAATATGTGTATACAATGAGCATTGAAGCGTTGGCCGATAAAATGGTCGATGAGATTGAAAATGGGATTGGAACCTCCAAGGTTAAAGCTGGGGTTATTGGCGAAATTGGAACCAGTAAAGATGTATTTGAAGCCATGGAAAAGAAAGTATTTGAAGCCGCTGTTTTAGCAGCGAAGCGTACGGGTTGTGTTATTTCAACGCATACATCATTAAGTACTTTAGCCCTTGAACAAGCCCAGTTCTTTATTGAAAGAGGCTTAAATCCAAATAAAATAATCATTGGTCACCAGGATTTACTGGGGGATATTGACCAAATAAATCAATTAATTGATTTAGGTTTTTATGTTGGGTTTGATACCATTGGAAAAAACAATTACTTCCCCGATACCCGCCGTGCTGAACTTCTTTATGAACTGCAAGAGAGTGGACGCCTTGATCATATTTGCATCTCCTTAGATATTACACGAAAATCAAATATGGAATATAAAGGCGGTATTGGCTATAGTTATTTATTAACGGATTTTATACCCTTGATGTTAGAGAAAGGCGTGACGCAGGCCTCTATTGATAAATTATTAATTGAGAATCCCCATCGTCTGTTTGGTGAAATATAGTGAAGGTATATCCATTAAAGAGTATGAGTATTGAGGAAGCCAGTCAAAAACAATTCGCTTTGGTAGATGCCATTACCTATGAATTTAAAGGCTTAGAGTCGTTAAGTTTAGGGGATTTAGGGGTTCATCCTGCTGGTAATATTCCCACAACTACGCGCAAGGCTGAAAAGGTTATGGCCCGTTTCTTTAAACAAGACGATAGTGTTTTTGTGCGTGGATCTGGGACGGCCGCGATTCGAGAAGCCTTGGCATCCGTTATGAAGGCGGGAGAAACCTTATTGGTACACAGGGCTCCTATATACTCAACCACGATTACATCCATTGATCATTTGGGTATTAAAACCGTTTCATGTGACTTTAATGATTTAGTATCGCTTAAGAAAACCGTATCAGAAAATAAGGCTATTAAAGCCGTATTAATTCAATATACGCGTCAGCAATTAAGCGATAGCTACGATATGAAAGAAGTCATTGAAACGATAAAATCAGTTAAAGATATTCCAATAGTTACGGATGATAATTATGCTGTTATGAAAGTCGATAAGATTGGTGTTGAATTGGGCGCTGATTTATCGTGTTTCTCATGCTTCAAGTTATTGGGACCCGAAGGGGTTGGTTTGGTAGTAGGTAAGGGAAACTATATCGATACGATTCATAGTTTTCACTATTCAGGGGGATCACAAACCCAAGGTCACGAAGCCATGGAGGCTCTACGTGGCATGGTATTTGCGCCGATAACCCATGCTATTCAAGCTGTTGAGGGTGAGAAAGTATTGAAAGCTATCAATGAAAATAAGATTGATGGTATTGATAAGGCTATTATTGTGAATGCGCAATCTAAAGTAATCTTAGTAAGGTTTGAAAAACCAGTGGCTCAGGAAGTTTTGGCAGCGGCTGAGAAATTTGGGGCAGCTCCCTATCCAATAGGCGCTGAAAGTAAGTATGAAATGGTACCCATGTTTTATCGAGTATCAGGGACGATGCTAAAGGATGATCCTGAGTTTGCTTCACATTGGATTCGTATTAATCCTATGCGAAGTGGCAGTGAGAGCGTGCTAAGGATTTTGAAGAGTGCATTAGAAGAGGTGAAGTAATGTTTTTAAAGACTGTTTTAGAGCGCAATAAACCCCTTGTGGATGCTGCACTTAGTCTACATGAAAAAGGGATTCTATGGCCTGATACGTATGTGATTGATTATGATCAAACAATGGAAAATGCGCGTTTAATTTTAGAAAAAGCAAAGAGTATGAATATTGAGTTATATTTCATGCTAAAGCAGTTGGGAAGAAATCCCTTATTAGCACAAGGTTTTATGGAATTGGGCTATAAGGGAGCGGTTGTGGTTGATTATAGGGAAGCCCTAATAATGATGCAACATAATATTCCTTTAGGTAATGTAGGACATTTAGTGCAAACGCCTAAGGCTTTACTTAAGCGAATTATCGATTATAAAACTGAAGTAATGACCGTTTTTTCCTTTGAGAAACTCGAAGAAATTCATGAGGCTGCTAAGGAATTAGGGGTTATTCAAGATGTTATTTTAAAGGTCTATAGTGAAGGGGATATGCAATATCCTGCCCAAGAGGGTGGCATTGATTTAGAACAATTAGTTAGCTTTGTGACGAAGACTAAGGCACTCAACCATATTAATATCGTGGGCGCTACGGCGTTTCCTGCTTTTCTTTATGATAAAGAAAGCGATGATATTATCGAAACTCATAACTATCAAACCATTTTAAAAGCTATTGATATAATGCGAGATTTAGGTTGTGAGATTAAGCAAATTAACGCGCCATCAACTACCAGTGTTAGAACACTGGATCTTATGAGAGGGAGTTTAGTGACCCATGGTGAACCGGGGCACGGACTTAGTGGTACTACACCCATGCACGCCTATAAAGAGTGTGAGGAAGTTCCCAGTGTTGTGTACTTAAGTGAGATATCTCATACCTTTAATAATATGAGTTATGCCTATGGGGGTGGCTATTACCGCCGTTCTCATGTTAAAAAGGCATATTGTGATCAAAGAATGGTGGATGTCGTTAAACCCGATCCAGAAAGTATTGATTATTACTTTCAATTAAAAGATGTTTTACCGATGAGTGCTGGAGTTATTATGGCTTTTCGTTTTCAAATCTTTGTGACCCGCTCCTATGTAGCCGTTGTCAAAGGCATTAAAACTAATAATATTGAAGTCGTGGGTATTTATGATAGTTTAGGGAAGAAGGAATTTGAGTGAGACGATTTATAGTAGTAGTATTGGATAGTTTTGGTATTGGATATATGGATGATGTAGCCACTGAGCGCCCTCAAGATATAGGTGCGAATACGTGCATTCATCTAATGCAACAAGGGGATATTTATAAAATAGAATGGCCTAATTTATTGGAAATGGGCTTGATGAATGCGGTTGGATTTGAGTACCAAAATTATAAGTTTAGCAGCCATTGCATTTATGGTAGCAGTAACTTAAAGCATTTTGGAGCTGATTCATTCTTTGGACATCAAGAAATTGCTGGGACCAATCCAAAGAAACCGATCTTTCATACGTTAAGTCGTTTTATTGATGAGATTGAAGGGTCTTTAGAGGATCATGGTTTTGAAGTGGAAAGAATTACCAAAGATGGTTTAGATCTACTGAAAGTAAATAATATGATCTGCATTGGCGACAATATGGAAACAGACTTGGGTCAAGCCATTAATGTGGTGGGAGCCTTGGATTATTGTGGCATGGATATGATTAAGGAAGTGGGACATATCGTCAGAAACATTGTTCTGGTGCCGCGTGTTATTGCCTTTGGGGGCTCTAATGTCACTATCGAGAATATAAAAGACGCTATCTTTACGAAAGAAGGTAAGTTTATTGGGGTTGATGCCCCTAAATCAGGGGTCTATAAAACTAACTATCATGTGGAACATATTGGCTATGGCGTTGATGCCACTAAGCAAGTGCCTCTTGCTTTAAAGCACGTAGGTGTTAAGAATTATTTCTACGGTAAAGTTGCTAATATTGTTGAAAATCCATATGGAGAAAACTTTGATGCGGTAGATACAGATACTATCTTTTCTAAGTTAGTAGAAGATTTAAAAGAACCTAAAGAAGGTTTCTATTTTGTGAACATTCAGGAAACAGATTTAGCAGGCCATGCCCAGGATTCTAAGCGCTATATTGACCGTTTGAATGTCTCAG
Source organism: uncultured Erysipelothrix sp. (assembly GCA_964461405.1). Taxonomy (GTDB): domain Bacteria; phylum Bacillota_I; class Bacilli_A; order Erysipelotrichales; family Erysipelotrichaceae; genus Erysipelothrix. The sequence continues at coordinate 3,249 of CAYWUU010000021.1, read as the reverse complement.
ATGCATGGATTGGAACGATTCGAAAGTTATTAGATGGGGATGATATCCTTATCGTTATGGCCGATCATGGGAATGACCCTACGATTGGACATGCGAAGCATACGCGTGAGCGTGTTCCTTTATTAATTGACAGTAGCAAAAATAATGAAATCAAATCCGTTGGAGTTCGTGATACAATGGCAGATATAGGGCAAACTGTTGCCGAGTACTTCAAAACACATATTGAGTTTGGAAAGTCATTTCTTAAAGAAATTTAACTAGGAGGGTTATTTTGAGACGTCTGCATTCTAAAAGTTATACTGTTACGCAAAGTTTAGCGAATTACTTCATGTCCTTAGATGAAGGAGTGCGTATTTTAACCATTAGCGAGTTTTTGGAACGCATTGATGTCGCTCGAGGTACCATTCAAAATAGCCTGTTGGTATTAAAAGAATCAGGTGCTGTTAAATTGTCTTCAAGGGGTAAATTGGGAACGTTTCTTGATTCAAAAGATAATAATATATTAATGAAATTTGCGGGTATAGATTCCATTGTGGGTGTAATGCCCCTTCCGTATACTAAATTATATGAGGGTTTAAGTACGGGAATTATTGAGTCTATGTCAGTCAATGTTCCTGTTTATATGGGCTATATGCGTGGCGCTCAAAAGCGTATTGAAATGGTTCAAAAGGGTCGTTATGACTTTGCGGTAGTATCTCTATATGCTGCGCTTGAGTTTCAAGAGTATAATCCCGATGCGATTACGATTGCGAAGCGATTTGGTAAGTATACATATCTCAAGGGCCATACCTTAGTTTTAAGAGATGCTAAGTTTGATAAAATTGAAACGGGTATGCGCGTAGCGATTGACTACGATTCCATTGACCAATCAACACTTACTTTAAGTGCCATTGAAGGCATTAGTGTTAAATTAATCCCCATGAGTTATACACAGTTTGGTTCCAGTCTTCACTCTAATGAAATTGATGCGATGATTTGGAATAAAGACGAAGTTGCTAGAACCTTGAGTATGTATAAACAAGTCGATATTGGATCGAATCTACTTGAGAATACAGAAGCGGTCTTAGTGGTTGCCAATGAGCGGTTGGAAATATTGAAATTGATTACGGATAGTTTAAATAAAGAAGAAGTCCTTCGGATTCAAAAGGATATTGAAGACGGACTTCGAATGCCTCAATATTAACAAAGACACCTTTGCATTTAGTGTAAAGGTGTTTTTTTATAATTATAGTCTCCTTTAATAATTCATGATATGCTAGTACCAAGGAGATTTGATACCATGAAACTATTTCATATTGCCGATTTACACTTGGGAAAACGCGTCAATGAATTTGATATGATTGAGGCGCAGCGGGATATTCTAAATAAGATAATAGAAGCGATAAAAACCCACAAACCTAAGGCTCTAATTATTGCAGGGGATGTATACGATCGCTCTGTACCAGGTGCTGACGCCGTTAAATTATTTGATGATTTTCTGAATGAACTAAAGCTATTAGATATTGTAGTCTATATCATTGCTGGAAATCATGATTCCAAGGAAAGACTTTCATTTGCTTCAGGCATATTAGAGGATATGGGTTATCATATTGCCACTCATATTAAGAGTCATGTTTTTAAACATAGTTTAAGTGATAGGGTGGATGTTTATATGATTCCATTTTTAAGACCCTCGGATGTTCGCATGGCTTTGGATAGTAGTGTTACCAACTATGATTTGGCCTTTAAGGAAATGATTGATTTAATTGAGCTTGATAAATCTAAGTTCAATATTCTTGTGGCGCACCAGTTCTTTACGTTTCAAAACATAAGACCTGAGGAAAGTGAATCTGAAATTGTAAGTGTTGGGGGTCTTGATAATATTGATACCAGTTATCTGGAGGCTTTTGATTACGTCGCTTTAGGTCATATACACAGACCTCAATCGATTGGGGGTAAGAAGCATAGATATGCGGGTTCTATCTTAAAGTACTCTCAGTCTGAAGTAAACCACACTAAATCAATCTCTGTTATTGATATTGAAGGAAAAGAGTTTCAGTTAAGTTTAATTGATTTGATACCTAAACAAGATATGGTTCATATTGAAGGGTATATGGCGGATATTCTAGTTAATAATAACTATGACACAGAGGCCTATACCTATATAACGCTTTTAGATGAGGGTGAAGTTGTGGATGCGCTTAGTCGCCTTAGATCCAAGTTTCCGTATCTAATGAGTCTGCGCTTTGAGAATTTACGCACTTCCTATGAGAATAAGGAAGTCCTTTCGTATGAGAGTTTAAACGAAATGTCACCACTTGCTTTATTTGACGCTTTCTATGAACGTCAAAACAATACACCATTAAGTCAAACGCAAAAGGACTTCGTTCAAAAAATACTGGAGGACTTATATGAAACCCATTAAATTAGAGTTACAAGCTTTTGGTCCCTATCGAAAGAAGACCGTTATTGATTTTAGTCAGTTTACCGACTCGGGACTATTCTTGCTAACGGGTGAAACAGGGTCGGGTAAGACCATGATATTTGATGCTCTTACGTTTGCGCTTTTTGGAAGAACCAGTGGAAATGAGCGGGGCGTGGATGGTATTCGCTCTCAATTAGCCCAATCCCACGATGAAACCTATGTTATGTTGACTTTTAATCATCAAAATAATGCCTATACGGTTCGTAGAAATCCTACGCATGCCTACGCTCGCAAGCCCGGGGGAAAGGAAGTTAATACGGCTCACTTTGCGGAGTTAACGTTACCCGATGGTACGATTATATCCAGTGTTCGTGATGTTAATGAACAAGTAGAGCGTATCTTGGGTTTGGATTATGATCAATTTAAGCAAATTGCTTTAATTGGCCAAGGGGAGTTTAGGGAACTGCTTACCGCTAAAAGTAATGCAAGAAGTGATATATTTAGAAAAATCTTCAATACGAAACTTTACCAAGACTTTGAATTTAAGTTAAGAGAGTTAAACTCAAAAGCCAAGTCAGAGTATGAAACTGAGAAGTTATTAATCGAGAAAGTAATGGTAGACAGTGCCATAGAGCATCCAAATGTGGATGCTCTTGAAGATAGCATTCAAGAGCTTAGTACTATGCTAAAGGCTGATCTACTTAAGCGTGATGAATTGAATATTAAGAAGAAGCAGTCAAGTGATACGGTTGAAGACTTGACTAAGAGTATTGAAATAAATAAACAGATAATTTTGGATTTTGATGCCTTAGAAAAAAATAAAGAAAAGCAAGTTACCTTAGATG
>CAYWUU010000020.1:0-11728 GCA_964461405.1 uncultured Erysipelothrix sp. | reverse complement strand
AAACAAAACCCATGATAAAAATCACGAATTTGATTCACAAAATCATGCTCAAGCTTATCAAGTTGATGGCGTTGCTCTTTATGATGAAGTAATGACTTACCCACAACTTGCTCAACTACGGATTCAAAAGGTGTATCACCAAATCTACTATTCTCATAGCTTGCTACCCAATCTTCTAATTTGAACTTTCCCATTTTCTCCAACTTATATAATGGCCATGCAAGAAAAGATGCAATGTCTTGCACCTCATTGGTGCTTAACGACTTAATCGACATGGTCCCAGTAATTTTCCCATAAGAGTGATATCTATCAAAAGCATGCTGACATACTTTTCGATACGCGATTTTAGATCTCATAAAATCACTGGCTGCGTTACTCATGATTGACCTCTCTTCTAAATGTTCCATTCCAATAGAAAGGAATATTAACCACTATATTAGATCCGCGTTCTCTAATTAGTTGATATATATTTAGCTGCTTGACAGTTTCATAATCACCCCATAATGCTTGTGAATTCAAAATATAATCAAAACCTAAATCATCCATCGCCTTAAAGAGTTCAGCAATGTTAGCTTCATCAATTCCAGCAAACGCTTCATCCAACGCTATAATACGTGGACTTTCAAAGGCTGCATCATCATAACGCGCATAAATAGCTGTAAAAAGTGGTAAATACATTGCAATGGCTTTTTCACCACTACTAAATTTATTAAAATATTTATTTGTTAGTTCTCGTTTACTTTCTAAATCTTTTTCATAATTAATTCTAAAGGAGAACCAATTACGGTAGTCTAGGACAAATTTCATAACATCATGAAGTGTTTGCATTGATTCATTTTTTTCCATCATAATTTTTGCTTGATCAACACGTGCTCTAAAATGCCCCGTCATTTTTTCTAAGTCCGCTTCATTCATCATCTCGGCAGGCTTACGTAAAAGCTCAACTAACTCACTTGTATGCATTTCATCATCTTGCTGAGCTCTATTAGGACGCCATTCTATATAAAATTTCAATCCCCTATAGTTGTCTTGAGCACTCAAAACACTATTCATCTTAACAGCCCAAGTTTCTGCATTATCGATTAACCTACGCAAATCTTGACCTACAGAGTTATAAAGAATATCTTCAAATAGTTTTCTGTCTTCTTCGCTGATATAAACTTCTTGTTCACTAACATACAACCTTAAAGAATCTATCACCGCAAATAAGGTAGTGCGCTTATTGCTATCATCAAGACATGATAAAACTTCACGTTGTTGATCTTTAGCCCATAGTTCAATGTTTAATTTGTACTCTGAATCAACATTACGCATCCATTCTTCAAAACGAGGTGCTTCTTCAGTTATTAACTCGGGTCCATAGTTACTTAATTCATACTGGTTATCACGAAGATAGCTTTTCAAATCATTAGTTCTGCGTGTTTCCAAATCAGATGCATTTGCTCTATGTTTCTTAGCATACTCTTTGATCAACTCCAAAGTGTCAACAGTCGTAGTACTACGTTGATATTGAGTATGATTTTTTTCAAAAGAGGACCACCACGCTTGAGAAAGTTGCTTATAGAAATCAAAATCTCTGGTTGCTTTGTGAAGTGATTCATTCGTACTATTAATTTCAGTATCTACTTTTACCAATATTCTAGATTGATAATTGTTTATTTCCAGTTCAATAACTTCAATTCGCTGCTTGTTAGCTGAGATTTTATCACTAATCTCCTGTGCCCCTTGGAGTTTAAGTTGTACATCAATGGATTCAACTGAAGCAATATTTTTATCCAACTCAATCTGTGTTTCTTTCAATTCATAATTTAAATAATCAAGATCAACTTCTGAACCCTCAATAGCATCCTCTACCATTTTTGATCTTTTCTTCGATTCATCGGTACCCCTTGTTGTGTTTTCTAAATCTAATAGGATGCTTTCATAATCCCTGATTCCATTAATCTCCAAAACAATACTGTCAAGATTAATCTGGGTCTCAAAACGAGTTTCAAATAATTTCACAATTTCACTGGTAGCAGACCTTTGCTTTAGTAAGTTAAGTTTTTGATTCTCATATAGTTGCTTACTTTGCTTTTGAAGTGAAATTTCACGATTACACGCACTTATCTCATTATTCAAAATAATCAACTCACTATCGTCGGGCATTTTATCTAGTGATTTTGCACCAACTTGGATCATCTCACGTAACTTAGTTTCGATATCTTGATGGTATAAGTTATTACTTTCCCATTCAATAAGTTCACACTCCAACTCATCAATGCGTTGAATACGAAAGTTCTCCTGCGCTTCTTTACCAATAAAACAAGCTTTCTTTACGGATTGTGAAGCTCCCTCAAGAATGCCTAGATGGTAACTTCCATTTGGTGATATCGATACCGACTCATGATCACTATAATCAACAACAATCGAACCTAATAGAGCCCGGACTTTATCAATACTTATGGCTGTGTTATTTATAGTAGGTTTAAGATATGTTTCTAGGGTTTCACTCATCAAAACATTTTGAGGTTTCAGCTGGCCATTATGTTTTAACTCTAAGGTTTCGTTTGCTACAATACCATCGAGTAATCCTGTTGTCATCATGGCACTTTCAATATTACGTCGTATCGTTTCATCAGTAGTATCACGAAACTCAATCAACTCATAAAAAGATCTAAACTCAATACCCTCGTCTTTTAAGTCTTGACGTTCTTGTTCTGCTTCAAGACTACGAGGTGGCACAGGTAAACGATGATTTTTCCAGCTCCTTAATTCAGTAGTAAGTTCTTTTTCCACATTTGAAAGATTATCAAGTTTAACCTGGTTACGGGCAATCTCACCTTCTTTTTGCAGCACAAACTGATTGTAAGCATTACGAACTGGTTCAGTAATACGTCCAAAGTAGTCCTCACTATCTTCTAAGCTCTGAAGACGTGCGTAGGTCTCGTTCCATGCCTCATTTGATATATCAAAAACTATATCCTTTTTCCATGTATTAAAATCTGATTCAATAAAACCAATCATTGTTGTGAATTCAAGTTGCTTCTGTTTCTTTAATATTTCAGCCTGTGAAATTTGTTCATTGATATCTGACACTCTTTTATCAAGAACTGCAATTTCTTTATTTATTTCTCCAATTCTACTTAGCGAATTTCGAACTTTGTTCAATTCATCTTTTAGGTAGTTAACTCGATTTCTCCAACTACGGAAGTTATAGATTTCATTAATGGCAAACTCATTATGTTCATTCTCAAAGAATAAACCATCTGATATATTGCTTAACTCAAGTAGGTAATTCTTACTTTCTTTTTCTTGTTGGTATATATCATTCTCCAGTTGTAGTAAACTCAATTTTTGCTTATTATATTGGTCTTGCTTACTATTTAAGTGTGATTCAAATTTTTTCTTATTAGAGTTTAGACTCATTTGTCTCTTTATAAGATCATCTTTTTTTTCTTGTAGAGCATGAACTTCATGGCGCATCAAACGTAAATTCTCTTCATTTAGAATGTTTTTCTCTTGCTTGAGCTCCACCAATACATCCTCTATCCCTTTTCGCTCCATTTCTAATTGCTTAAGATTCTCACTAAACCTAACTTTCTTTTCTTCACTGGAAGTGGCAACTCCATCATACTCAAGGTATTTACTTGCAAGACGTGCAGCAACTGATTCATTATACCGGTTATATAGTGCTTCAACTTGCTCAAGCCTTTCTACATCATGGCGTGCAGAATCGAGCCGTACTTTCGCATCATCTAAATCCTCTAATGAGCGCGAAATCGTACTTAACGCCTGATCACTTATTGGTGGCAATGAATCTTCTAATATTTTGTAGATAACACTCGGAGCGAAATCTTTTGAGAGCTTTGGACTACGTAAGTCGATCATTAATTGAATCATATCTTGATAGGCTTCAATTGAATCAAATCCGAATATCAGACGGTTAACGGTAGCTGCATATTCAACAGCCCTCTTAAATACCATGCCACCTTCGCCAATAGCATTTACAAGTTGCAAACGCGATAAAGGTTGACGTTCGTTAATTCCACGCTCCAACTGCAAATCAAAGTCTATGGCAACACGACGATTATCTGTTATAACGAAATACCATTTTTCTGTAGGTCCTCCCTTACGAGCACGAATCCCCATTCCAGTTGTGATATAACGGTCTTCATTCCCCTTTTTATATTCTAGGAATAAATAACCTGTTTCATCTTCTTTTTCATCCACGCCCGGTTCACCTAAAAGGTAATTTTCGATTTTACGATCCGCAGAACCGAAAGGGTCAAGTCGTCTTGCTGAAGTATTACCATCAAGTAATAGCGGTAAGATACTAACTGTTGAGATTGACTTACCTGAACCATTAGATCCTCGTAATAGTAGTCTACCTTGAGCAAATTCATAAATGGTCTCTCCAAAGTTCCAGTAATTTACAAATCCTGCCCTATTCATATGCCATTGACTGCTCATTTAATTACCACCTTTCTCATCAAAATCCTTTGGATATACTCCTGCATATAATGCCAAAGTCGGATATAATGTTACTATATCTTCTTTATAACTTAGAAAATTCCAAGTAGAACCTTGAACTAAAATATCATGACTAATCTCACTTATTGACTTCTCACTTCGATATGATTTAGTCCATCCTCCACTATACTCTTCATGTAATCTTTTAATAAGATCTTCAAACTCTTGTATAGATAATTTAATCGCTCCGTGACCATCAACCACATAGTTGTCCGCTCGAACAAATGAAGCTAAATGTAAAATAATTGCATCGATAGCTTTTTGACTTGGGAACATTTCCAGTTTACTATTAGGTTCTTCATTGCCCAAGAATGCGAAGTTATTAAATACTTCAAGATGGAAATCACTATGGCGATCTAGGTAGTCTTCAATACTTGTTCGTTGATTCCGAAGGTAGTAAAACTCTGCTTGACTAACCTTTGAATCCAAAATACTAGGTTCTAGAAATAAACGGCGATAAACATTATGACGCACCTCATTGCGTATCTCACCATCATGCACTCGAAGCAATGTCTCCCAAGAGGCTAATTCTGTGATGTTTTGTGGATAAGGACGCATGAAGTAACGGCTATTTGCGGTAGATACATACAGTACTTCAGCTCTCTCACTATGAGAGAATCGCTCTAAATCGCCATCAATGCTTTCTATGAGTGAGTATTTTAACGAAAGCTGTATCACCCGGATAAGAGAGCGTCTATGGTCTCGATTAACCCAATTAATACCAGGCTCAGATGGATATAGTTCCTTCAATTCCTCACAAATTTGCTGGAGTAAGAAATATGAATTCGTGTCACGTTCCTCTAAGAAACTTAAAAAACAGCAAAAAAGGACATAATCCATAGGACTTGTAAAATCACTCAATCCCATCCAAGGTTCTGGTGAAGAAGGGAGTTTCTCTAGTTTTATAAAATCGCTAGTGAAATATACACGATACCCAAAACGTTCCGTAATTTCTTTACGAATGCTTTTTTCAATACCACGTAGGAAGAAATATTCTTTAGGATGCTCACTTCGAAGAATCCAATAGTTTTGAAAAAGCAAAGCAATGCCTTCTTTGATTTTGCCATCTATTTGATTCATTGCAACACCCCTTCATCTATCTTTACAAACTTAACATAAGGCATAACTAAGTAGCCATCATCACTATATATTCTTAGTTTTTGATTCGTATCTACATGAACGATAATACGGTATCCATACTCCGTTACAGTTTGGTGATCTGCACTCATCATTCCTCGAGAAGTCCATCCTAATAAGATTCCACGAATCTTTACAGGAATTATCATTTCGTCTTCTAACGCGAAAATTCCTTCAACAAAATAAGTATCCAGTTGTTGGCGGGTACTCTTTAGTTCCTGACGATATTTTTCAACAACTCTTTGACGTTCTATTGGGTCCAATTGATAGGATTTAGATTTTCGTTTTTCCGCGTAATAAATTCTGCGAGGTTTAGTTATTACTTGCTCAGGTTGCATCTTCCAAATATCACGATATATGTCACGGCTATCACCTTTTGAAATTTGCATCTTACGAGCCTGGGGAACTCCAAAAACTATGGATGATATTTTGTGAGCAGTTTCAATATCCAAGGCATCATCAAACCACGATGCAACATGGAGATAATCACGCTTACGACTGAGTCTATTTTGATTACGCTCCCCAATTCTTTTAATCGTACGAGCAATAGTTTGAATTGCTTCATCCGTACGCATTTGTAAGATATCATACTCTGCTTGATGACCATCGTATCCTAGAAACCATGCACCTATACTATCCCACAACTCCATTAACTCATTAATAAACATTTCCTTATCAATCTTCAAGGATTCAAAACGAGGAATATCGTCTTGATGATCCTCAATTCGCTCAAATTGCTTCCTTAGCAAGATTTTATTCTGTGTTTCAAACACTCTTTTAATTTTCATCGCATTTTGTGGCGAACCAAGCACGAAATCCTTTAAGTATTTAATAAAACCATCTTTGTATGCAAAAAAACTTTCAGTTTGCATCTTCTCTTCTGCATTTGCACTAGAAATATAGGCAAGATAATCAGCAGTATTCTCACGAATCTTATTAAATAAATCAATCACGCTATTCCATCGATCCAATATCTCCTGGTCATCATCCGCCGCCAGAAATTCACGTATTTCAAGTAACAAGTACTCAAAAGGACGCTTATCAAGAGATCCCGAAAACTCTGTTCCCTTAATCCGTAATGTTTCTAGCATTCGTTCAATCTGAACAGTATAGGGTGTTATTTGATAGCGGAAGGTATTACGTTTAAACTCTTCAATTGACTTAGGAACTTTTGTATCTTGATTCGCAGTAATATTCTTCCATGCTACTAATTGATTCAAATCACGAGTAAGTTCATCATCACTATAGTCCTCCATCCCACGGATACTTCGGACGTGCTGGTAAATTTGATCTGGATAAAGAAAATCACGCATCCGCTCATGCTCAACAAAAAAGAACCTTAGTATAATTCTATAACGACTCGAATTACTATCGGCAACTAAATAACTGGCTTCACTTATCTTAGGATAATCCTCTAAGTTATTTCTATATCTAGACATAATTATAATCTCACTTTGTTTCTACTATTATAGCATAATTAAAAGGCCAATTAATTATGTAATTGACCTCTCTCGTCTGTCTATGAACTGATAAGCCTTCTGCTTAATTGACGTATTAAACTTCCAATTTTAATAAAACTGGAGCATGATCACTACCAAACTCCTGATCAAGAATATCCGCCTCTTTAATCTTACTTCTCAAGCCTTCAGAAACTAAGAAATAATCAATACGCCACCCTGTATTTTTAGCACGCGAGTTAAAGCGATAACTCCACCAAGAGTAACGTTCTTCAACATCCGGATGCAAATGTCTAAAAGAGTCAATAAACCCCGCTTCTAAAAGAGCGCTCATTTTACCACGTTCCTCATCAGTAAACCCCGCATTACGACGGTTCCCTTTTGGATTCTTTAAATCGATCTCATTATGAGCCACATTCAAATCACCACAAACCACCACAGGTTTTCTCTTTTCCAATTCAAGTAAATACGCTCTAAAGTCATCCTCCCAACCCATTCTATAGTCAAGACGCGCTAAATCCCTTTGAGCATTTGGAGTATAGACATTAACCAAAAAGAAATCGTCAAACTCAGCCGTAATGACACGACCCTCATTATCATGATGTTCAATATCAATACCATACGTTACTGACAACGGTTCCGTTTTAGTAAAAAGCGCAGTCCCTGAATACCCCTTTTTCTCCGCATAATTATAATACGTAAAATACTCTTGCGGCATAAAAGGAATCATCCCCTCTTGCAACTTTGTTTCCTGCAAGCACAAAACATCAGCGTCAAACTTAATAAACTGATCCTCAAAATCCTTACCCAAGACCGCTCTTAAACCATTCACATTCCAAGAAATTAACTTCATTAAAATTACCCCGTTTCTATTCCCTATTAATTCTATCAATAGTTTACACTTTAACAAAATTAAGTGCCTATATTTGATATAATAAACAAAAGAGGTGCATCTATGAGAAAAACAATTATAACCAGTTCAAAGATATCCAACGAGTACAAGGAAAAACTTTTACACAACACCAGTATTTCATTTGGAATACAAGTCCTACCTTTTGACGCTTATTTTTTCCCTGAGACTACCAATCAAGACCACCAAATATATGTAGCCCACCATTTACTAAAAAAAGAAAACTTCAAACACTTGGGCGATCTCTTTTCATTTCCACTTACCATCAACAACCTTATTGATTTTAATAAAGAACTCCAGTGTTATAATATTCCTTTTGATAATCTACCAACGGAAACAGAATACGATTGCGAGATCAAAAAAGCACTAATGCTATTAAAACAAGAGATTAAACCAATCGATGAAAACATCTTCTATATTGCGCAAGGGTTAACCCATGCACAACTTACCTACCTAAGAAACCACAAGGCCCAAGAAATTATAGACGATACATGGAATATTACCCCAAGCCATTATGCGTTTAAGTCCGGGCTCAACCAAAGACAAGAAATAGAAGGACTCATCCAACATCTGCTAAGAGAACCAATAGATAACCCTTTGGTTTTAGTTCCAAACCTAGCACAGAGCATCCCCTATTTTAAATCCGTGTTTTCAAGACTTAAAATCCCCTATGAATCACAAGATAGCAAACTAAAAGAGAACGTATACCAATACATTACACTTCTAGATTACTATGTTGATCCAACCATAGACAATATCTACAAAGTTATCGAAAGCCAAGTCTTTGAATTAAAACACCCCCAACAATTACTACACTATCTAAAGTTTTATCGTGCCACTAAAGAGCAATTCTTTGGTTCTTTGGAATACGCACACAATCATTACTTATTAAGTGACTTTTATGAGATTCAAACCATGATTGAGACAGACCACCAACACATAAAAGAACACCTAACAACACTCTCTGCACTTACCTTAGAAGAAGCTCTTATATATATTTTAAACCACATTAAGCACACATCCCAAAAGAGCGCCCTACCGATTCAAACATACCTTCAAAACACACTAAGTGCCATCAATATTGATACCCTTCACATCCTTAAACAAGGACTCAATAACTTAATTAATGAAACCTTCCAAACGCCTTTTCTGACCCTCAAAACCTATAACGATTTACCTCTATACCCCGTTGATACGTTATTCATACTTGGACTCAGTGCGAAAAACTATCCAGCCATAATGGCCCCTTCAGGTATTTTAGATACATCCTATCGCCATCGCGTTAAATCCTACCCTACCCAAAGTATTCAAAACGAACACCAAATGCTCTATAAAGAACTCATCTTTACCAAAGCACACTCCTTAATATTGAGTGTTCACGAACTAACCTTTGAAGGAAAATCCTTAGAACTAGCAAACCGCATCTCAGAAGAAGCTAAGATACATAATCATAAATTTACGCCCTGGAAATTATCAGAGAGCGATCCTAACTATAAATTAACAAAGAAATTATCACCAGAAGTAGCCCGTGATTTATATTTAGAAGACAACGGACTTTTAAAGGGATCTGTTTCATCATTTGAACGCTATGTGAGCGATCCCTATACATACTTTATAGAAAAAGGACTAAATATAAAACAACCCGTTGACTATAACCTGCTCCCCAGACTACGAGGTAGCATTAACCACAAAGTATTAGAAACAGGTATTTTAGACATGCAAGAAACACTGTTTCCACAAAACGACGCCTATCTTCCACACTTTGTGAGAATCAACAAACAAGAGCTCAAGAAACATTTAGACTTCATAGAAAAAAGCAACGATAGCACCCTTTTAACCCCCTTTAAGCGCGAACTTAAAGTCATAAGCAACGACTTATTTAAGGGCATATCATTCGTCGGTTTTATTGACCGCATTGATAAATTAAATAACAATAGCTATATGATAATTGACTACAAAAGCAGTGCTCACACCTTATCTAAATCAGAATTAGAAAAAGGAGGACAGTTACAACTGCTCACCTATGTTCTGGCATTTAAGGCTACACTTGATGACACGGCTTCAATCCTTGGATCGTATTACTATATATTTGACAAAAAGAAAGCCGATACTCCAAAGTATAAGTACTGTGGATTCTCCAAAACAAAGGGGATTACAGAAATACCACCCCTTACACAAGAAGACCTTAACAAGCAATACAGCCTTAAGGGATGGACCTATAATGCCATCGATTCCAGTCTTGTTCCTGATGCCCTCTTTGCGGGAAGAACCCTAACAAACCTATATAGCTTAGATAATCTAGAAGATTTTATGCACGAAATGTACGAACACTTACGGACCAAGATACTTAATGGCGTCTTAGACGCTGAAGACTTAGAACTTCCCTTTAGAAGTGTCGATGTGAAAGGAGACCAATAATGAACTTAGATCCCCAAACAAAAGCCGTTCACCTAACGGGTACAGATATTATTATTTCAGCCTCCGCAGGTTCTGGTAAAACCTTTACCTTAATTGAGCGTTTAAAGAAGCGTATTATTGAAGATGGTTTAAGCATGGATCAAATTTGTGCTCTTACTTTTACTGAAGCCGCTGCCTCGGAAATGAAAGAGCGCCTTCTTAAAGCATTACTTAAGGAATACCAACTTACTAAGAACGAGCGCTTAACTAAAGAGATATCTTTAGTTGAAACCGCCCAAATTACAACCATCCACGGTTTCTGCTTAAACATCATTAAGAATTACGGATATATTCTCAATCTCGACCCCGATCGAACTGGCAATATTTTTAGTGATGGCGTCATAACGAAACTTAAGAAACAAGCTTTAGATATTACACTTCAAAAAGCATATGCAGAAAACAATGAAGCCATTAACTTACTCTTAGAGGCTTATGTGGATAACCCAGCCTACTTAATGAACCTAGAAGATTGCATATTAGATACCGCAAAATATCTATCTACCTTTACCCATCGCCAACAGGAAATTAATAGAACCTTAAGTATTTATAATACAAAGACATTCGATGAATTTCCTTCTATGATACAAGAAGGTTTCTTTGCTTACCACAAACACCACCTTACTCTCATTTACGATAAAGTGGATGCATTCTTAGAAGAAGTAAGTTCAGTTTTCTTCGAACATAAAAAAGATACCTATACAAACCTAATTCATACCCTTGGATCCCTGGATGAACTCATTAAGCTAATCGATAAAGAAGATATTAGCTTCCATTCACAAATTCCGTCCGCACTTAAAACTCTGGTCATTCCCATGTTCAGGGGCGCTTTTACAGAGGATTTGGATAAAGAACGCTACACATCGTTATCCGATGCATACACCCAATGTGTCAACAATCTATTATTTGATTACGAACCCCTAGAGGCTATGATAAATACCCTTAACAGTCAACATGACTTAGTAAAGGCACTTTTAGAGATAAGCCTAGACTATCTAAATACCTTTGATACTTTAAAAGAAAATGCGGGTGGGTATGACTTCGATGACTTCATTTACTATACAATGATGATTCTTGAACATAACGATTTCTATATTGCCAATATCTTAAAAGAACAATATGAAGAAATAATGGTGGATGAGTTCCAAGATACCAATAACATTCAAAACGATATTATTAATGCTATTTCCAAAGGAAATAATATCTTTAGAGTGGGTGACTTGAAGCAATCAATTTATGGTTTTCAAGGCGCAAGACC
>CAYWUU010000019.1:0-12228 GCA_964461405.1 uncultured Erysipelothrix sp. | reverse complement strand
AGGTATTAATTTCAATCCCCTTACCATTTGCAATCGCTAACTTCAAAATGTCTTCAATTAGATCTTTAGTTTCTTCAAAATAATCTTTAGGGACTGTATAACGACGCATCAAATCAAGATGCGATAGAACACTATAATCCTTAAATACTTTCATCACTTCATATAACTCATTATAATACCCTCATAACACTCCATTACAATCCATTATAGCATATAAAAAACTGCCCCTTAGACAGTTTACTTAACTATTGGCGCGCCCGGCAGGAATTGAACCCACAACCTTTTGAACCGGAATCAAACGCGCTATCCGATTGCGCTACGGGCGCTTATACAACTCCTATATAATATCATAGAAAAAGAGTATTTACACATAATAAATACTCTTTTACAATATTAGCCTACTGTATAATTCTCAGGATCTAAACGCCACGTCTTAAGAAGTTCTTGTTCCTCTTTGGTTATATAATTCTCTTCCACCGCTACTTCAACTAAAGCACTATAATTACTTAACACCTTTAATTCTACATTATGCTTCGCAAAGTTAATGGTGGCTTTATCCAATTGATACGTAAAGACCGCCGCTACAGCTAGAACATCCATACCTTCAGTTCGAACTGCTTCCACTGCATTTAACACAGAGCCCCCGGTAGAAATTAAATCTTCAATCATTACTACTTTAGAGCCTTCTTCCAAGAAGCCTTCAATCATTTTCGCACGACCGTGGTCTTTAGCCTTAGGACGCACATATGCAAGCGGTAAGTTAAGGATATCAGCTACCAAGGCTGCTTGTGGAAGCCCACCTGTTGCAACCCCAACAATGGCTACTGCTTCAGGATACTGCGTCTTAATTAAAGCAGCCAGACCTTGAGCAATCGTACTTCTTAACTTAGGATAAGACAATGTAATTCTATTATCACAATAAATAGGACTCTTTAATCCACTAGCCCACGTATACGGTTCTTTCGCACTCAAGGTGACGGCCTTACACCCCAACAAACCCTTCGCTACTGTTTTCTCAATCATTTCGTTGCCTCCCATTCTTTCACTATTGTTTCATAAGCACTGCGGGGGTCCCTGGCTTGGGTGATGGGTCTTCCCACAACTAGATAACTCGATCCCATAGCACGCGCATTACGCGGGGTTGCGATACGCTTTTGATCCCCTACTTCACTACCACTGGGTCTAATACCAGGGGTAACTCTAATAAAGTCTTGTGAGGTATTATCTCTAATAATACCGGCTTCAAGAGGCGAACACACCACCCCATCTAAATGGGCCTCCAAGGCACACTTAGCATAGTGCACCACACTCTCCTCTAAGCTAACACCAATCAACTGATCGCTATGCATCTGGGCTTCTGAAGTAGACGTTAATTGCGTTACCGCAATAAGCAACCCCCCATCACCAAAGCCACGCTTAGCAGCCTTCATCATCTCAATACCACCAGCCGCATGAACATTTGTCATATCCACACCCAACTTAGCTAAACCACGCATCGCACGCTCAACGGTATTTGGAATATCATGTAACTTAAGATCCAAGAAAATACTATGACCTCTTGCTTTAATACGCTTAAGAAACTCAGGACCTGTTTGGTAGTATAACTCCATCCCTACTTTTACATAAATAGGATAATCAAAATTGTCCAAAAACGCTTCTGCTTCAACTTGACCTGGAAAATCCAGCGCCACAATTACTTCTGACATGCTTTTACCTCCGCAATTAAACTCTCAATACTTTCAATACCCAAGGCATCCAGCTTCGCAGGCAATGCCTCAATCAATTCCTTGCAAATCATGGGATTATGCAAATTAGCCGTTCCCACAGCAACCGCACTAGCACCTGCTAAAAACATTTCAATCACATCATCCACTGTTTCAACCCCACCCATGCCAATAATAGGAATATCAACCGCACGACTGACTTCATAAATCATCTTAATCGCAATAGGTTTAATAGAAGGCCCCGATAACCCCCCTGTCTTATTTGCTAAGATTGGCTTTCTTGTTTTTAAATCAATGCGCATCCCCGTAAGTGTATTAATCATGGTAATGCCATCAGCCCCAGCCGCCTCTACCGCTTTAGCAATGGGTACGATATCCGTAACATTGGGTGATAACTTAACATAAACTGGAACACTGGATACTTCCTTAACTTTCTTAGTTAAACGATACGCAATCTCAGGATCAACCCCAAAAGCTACGCCCCCTTCACTAACATTTGGACAGGAAATATTTAACTCAATGGCCTTTACATTAGGAGCATCACCCACAACACGACATACTTCAACGTATTCATCTTCAGTAGACCCCGCCACATTCGCTATAATTGGAACCTCATACTTTGCGAGAAAAGGATACTTCTCTTCCATTACAACTTTTAAGCCTGGATTCTTTAAGCCAATCGCATTAAGCATACCTGAGCTTGTTTCGGCTACTCGGGGTAAATCATTACCCAATCGCTCCTTAAGCGTTACAGCTTTAGCCATAATCGCTCCCAACGCCCCTAAATCATAAAACTGCGCAAACTCCTCACCAAATCCAAAACACCCACTGGCGGGCATGATTGGATTTTTAAGTGATAAACCCGGCAACTCAACATGCAAACGATTCATATTTCAACCTCCTGACTCTTAAACACCGGTCCATCACAACAAACACGATGTTTCTTATCCTTAGTATCACAGGCATAACACGCCCCTATACCACAAGCCATGCGCTCTTCTAATGAGATATAAACATGATCATGATTTTCATATTTATCCCTAACATAATTCAATAAAGGCAAGGGACCGCAAGCATAAATCGCATCATACTCAGCCAACCCATTAACAACAGTACTCACATTACCTTGAACCCCCAAACTACCATCATCAGTAGTAAGATACACATCCCCTAAGGCTTCAAACTTATCCAAATAGTAAACCATATCCTTACTACCAAAGCCCAAAACAAAGGTAACTTCTTTGCCGTTATTAACCAACGCTCTTCCTAATTGATATAAAGGTGCAACACCCATACCCCCACCAATTATTAAAGACTTCTTATGATTTAAACTTCTAAACCCTTTACCTAAAGGACCTAAGACATCCACAGTATCACCCGGCTTTAAAGTAGCCAAAGCTGCGGTTCCATCGCCCACTACTTTATAGACTAAATAGAATTTCTTATCTTCATACTTCGCAATACTAATCGGACGTCTTAATAAAAGGTCCTCACGATTGGTTTTAAGATGCATAAACTGACCCGGTTCTACCGCATAATCAAAATCACTATCTAAAACCAACTCATACGTATCCAAGGCAATTTTAGCATTACTAATTACTTTCATATTACTCCCCTTTCATTAACCACGGACGCATCATAAAGGATGCAAGTACCTCTATTAATGCAGATGCTGTATCAAGTGAAGTAAACAAGGGAACCCCTTGTTCGGAGGCTACACGTCTTATCAACATGCCATCGCTTACTTCAAGCGACTGCGAACTGACCGTATTAATAATAAAATTTAAATTAGAATCACGAATCACATCCAAGATATTCCCTTGGTTTTGACCCTTTAACTTATCAACATAATCCACTTGATACCCCTGTTCATTCAAGAACTTCGCCGTATTCTTTGTGGCTAGAAACTTAAATCCCAAGGCATCCAACTTAGCTACCAATGGCAATATCTTTGGCTTATCATGGTCCGCTACTGTCAATAGCACACTACCCACTTGCTTAAAACTATACCCACTTCCAATAAAAGCCTTATACAGAGCTTTCGAGTAATCCATATCAGAACCCATCACTTCACCCGTAGATTTCATTTCCGGACTCAATACCGTATCAACACGACGCAACTTCGCAAACGAGAAGACCGGTGCCTTAACATGATAACCAGGCACAAAATCCACCAAACCACTTCGTTCTAATGGCTTACCTAAAGCTGCTTGTGTCGCCCATTTCGCCATAGGAATACCCGTCACCTTACTTAAGAATGGAACCGTTCTTGAAGCCCGAGGGTTAACCTCTATCACAAAAACCTTATTATCTTCCACAATAAACTGAATATTCACTAAGCCCCGTGTCTTCAATCCCAGTGCTATCTTTGTGGTAATATCCACAACTTGATCAATAATCTGCGCATTGATATTACGAGGTGGATAAACCGCAAACGAATCGCCTGAGTGAACACCACTCTTCTCAATATGTTCCATAATGCCCGGCATTAATACCGATTCACCATCACAAATCGCATCAATCTCCAACTCCGTCCCCAATACATAACGATCAATTAATACCGGATGCTTGAAACTTAACTCACGTACATGAAGACGAAGGTTCTCTTCATCATAAACAATCTTCATACTTTGACCCCCTAGCACAAAACTAGGACGAATCAATACCGGATAGCCAATGCGCTGGGCAATTTCAATAAGCGCCTCTTCATCTTGAGCACTATCACCTAAAGGCTGTAAAATGTCCAAATCATTTAAAAACTTCGTAAACAACTTTCTATCTTCTGCCTTATTAATATCCTCTAAAGACGTGCCAATAATCTTAACCCCTGCATCTTGAAGATCTTGCGCTAAGTTAATCGCCGTTTGACCCCCAAACTGCACAATTACCCCTTCGGGTTTTTCTAAATCTATTACATTCATAACATCATCAAAAGTTAAGGGTTCAAAGTATAACTTATCGGCCAACTCAAAGTCAGTTGAAACTGTTTCTGGGTTATTATTAATAATAATCGCTTCATAGCCCATATCCTGAATTGCCTTAACACAGTGTACGGTCGCATAATCAAACTCAACCCCTTGACCAATTCGAATCGGACCCGAACCCAAGACTACAATACGCTTTCGATCCGAAACCACAGATTCATTCTCACTACCAAAGGTAGAATAGAAATAAGGTGTACGCACGTCATACATGGCACTACAACTATCCACCATCTTAAAGACCGGCTTAGCACTATTACTTACCCCATGGCGCTTTAAATAACTATTACTAAACCCATATTTCTTAATATTGGGATTTAATAAATCTTTTTCTAATGCGATGATATGCTGAATCTTACTTAAGAAGAAACGATCAATTTTCGTTAGCGCAAAGATATCCTCAATTTCATAACCCCGTCTAAAGCACTCCGCAATCACAAATAAGCGCTCATCTGTTGGTTTCATCAACAACTTGCTTAAAGATGTATCATCATAATCTTTGAACTTTTTCAACTCAAGATGATCGATACCCAACTCCAAGGAACGAACCGCCTTTAATAACGCTTCTTCCAAGGTCGAACCCATGGACATTACTTCACCGGTTGCTTTCATTTGCGTACCCAAACTACGATCGGCCCGTTCAAACTTATCAAAGGGCCATCGCGGAATCTTTGCGACAACATAATCCAATACCGGTTCAAAGAACGCCTTAGTTTGCGGGTTAATGGGATTATCCAGTGCATCCAACGTTTTACCTACAGCAATCTTCGCTGTAATTTTCGCAATGGGATATCCAGTTGCTTTAGAAGCCAAGGCCGACGATCTTGAAACACGCGGGTTAACCTCAATAACATAATAATTAAAGGAATGGGGATCAAAGGCATACTGAACATTACAACCCCCTTCAATACCCAAAGCCCCAATGATACGCAAGGCTGAATCTCTAAGGATTTGAATCTCTTTATCACTCAAGGTTTGAGCCGGCGCAAATACAATGGAATCCCCGGTATGAACACCCACAGGATCAAAGTTTTCCATGGTACAGATTACCATAGCATTACCTTTAGAATCCCGAATTACTTCATACTCCACCTCTTTATACCCAGAAATGTCTTGTTCAACTAAACATTGCGATACAGGTGACAACATCAAACCTTTCGCCACAATATCAATCAGTGCTTCTTCATTTTCACAACGTCCACCCCCACTGCCTCCCATGGTAAAGGCCGGACGCACAATTACCGGATACCCAATCGCTTTTACACTTGCTACAGCTTCTTCAACCGTATGCACAATCGCTGATTGCGGAATGGGTTCTCCCAGTTCCAACATAAGATTTTTAAACAACTCCCGATCTTCTGCTTTCTTAATCGCCGTTAAGTCTGTTCCCAATAACTTAATATTCAAAGAATCCAAGACCCCGGCTTCACTTAATTCCAAGGCCATATTTAACCCTGTTTGCCCCCCTAAAGAAGGCAAGAGCGCATCCACTTTTTCAATCCGCAATATTTGAGTAATCGACTCCAGGGTTAGCGGTTCAATATATACCTTATCGGCTATATCGGTATCAGTCATGATGGTGGCAGGATTGGAATTAATTAAAACAACCTCATAGCCCTCTTCCTTTAAGGAAAGACAAGCTTGCGTTCCTGCATAGTCAAACTCTGCAGCTTGACCAATCACGATGGGACCCGATCCTATGACACATATCTTACCTTTACTCATTTGACTGCTCCTTATTGCTAGTTACCAGCTCATAAAACTCATCGAAAATGCTCAATCCATCATGAGAGCCCCCACTCCCTTGGGCCTCAAACATAATACCAACACTGGGTGTAAATCGATGTCTAAATCCTTCCACACCCCCATCATTAATCTCTGTATGGGTTATATTAAAATCATGCGCCATTAAACTATCTCTATCGACACCCTGATCGTGGTTTTGCACACTCATTATCACCGTGCCCAATATTTCATTAAGAACGCCATGCGATCCACCAAAGTGACACGCATCAATAGTCTTTACCCCAAAACTCTTCGCTAATATTACAGCCCCCATTCCCAATCCAAGAATTGGTAACTTACCTTGTAATTG
Organism: uncultured Erysipelothrix sp.; assembly: GCA_964461405.1. Classification (GTDB taxonomy): domain Bacteria; phylum Bacillota_I; class Bacilli_A; order Erysipelotrichales; family Erysipelotrichaceae; genus Erysipelothrix. Next base: position 5,428 of record CAYWUU010000019.1, on the reverse strand, counting down.
CTTAAGAACGTCCACAACATGATCCTCAATCTTTTGAGACTGACTCACTATTAATCCATCTGGATAGGTTCCAAGAATTGTTTCTACACTGGAGTCATAGGGCAAGACCGTTACATGCATATGACGCAGCGTTAAGGCTTTCAGAACACTTTGAGGCACACCTAAGTCCAGCAGGGTAACACGCGGCCCTTTTCCATACGTTTGGTAACGCGTACGCGCTCTATTCTCATTCACAAACTCCACAAAATCATACCCCGCTACCACAACTTGCGCACTCTTTATATTATTTTTATTGATATAGCGAATCAAAGAACGCGTATCAACACCCTTAACGCCCACTATACCCCGATTCTTACAAAATAAATCCAAGTTCATAATAGAGCGCCAATTAGAATCCACATCCGCAACCTCATGAACAATAATACTTTTAACACGCGCATTCAGCGACTCATTATCATCAATATTAATACCCGCATTACCAATAAGTGGATAGGAACATACCATTATACTTTGGTCGTTTACTGGGTTACTCATGGCTTCTTGGTAGCCACTAACCCCAAAGTGTAACGAAAGTTTACCTTCGACACTCTTAACATCCCCAAATACTTCACCTTCAAAACAGGCGCCATCGCTTAAGACTATAGTGCATTCCATACGATTTCTCCCCTCACAATACTAAGGACACAACTTCCTTTAACGCGCTTATTTAGAAAAGGAGTATTGCTGGATTTGGATTTAAAGAACTCTAAATCCATCACGACTTCACGTTCTAAATCAAAGACTGCTAAGTCCGCTACATCCCCTATATTTAACTGACATCCCTTTATATTAAAGACTTCCTGTGGTTTAAGACTCATCCAATCTTTTAAGTTTTCTAGCGTAAATATCCCTTTTTCAACAAACTCTGTATACATTAGTGGAAAGGCTGCTTCCAGTCCAATTATGCCAAAAGGTCCCTTGAACCCTTGTGCTTTTTCTTCTTTTGTATGGGGGGCGTGGTCAGTAGCTATGAAATCCAGCGTCCCATCCAATAATCCAGCCACTAGTGCCTTTCTATCGGCTTCAGAGCGCAAGGGCGGATTCATTTTGAAGGCCCCATCATTGCCCTTAATATCCATCTCACTAAGTAAAAGGTGGTGCGGTGATACCTCAGATGTAACGTTAGCTCCAATGCGCTTACCCATGCGAATGGCTTCTAAGCTCTCCTTTGAAGAAACATGACATATATGATAATGTACGCCACTGGCTTGGGCCAAGATTACATCACGCGCAATTTGTGAACTTTCAACCGCTGATAAAATACCAGGATATCCCAACTCCTTATTACGAATACCCTCATGCATCACTCCACCATATAAAATGGATTCATCTTCTGTATGCGCCACAATCGCCTTATTAAGTCGCTTAGCTTCTACCATCGCCTGATACATCGTCCCAGCATCTTGGACCCCCACACCATCGTTGGTATACGCAAAGGCATCAAGGCCCTCCATATCCACCAGTTCCTTGCTGCGAAGGCCCTTTGTGATGGGTGCATACTGCAATACATTAACGATCGCATCGTTTTTAATAATATCTAAAATTGCTTGATACGTTTCTTTCGTATCGGGTACAGGGTTTAAATTGGGCATGGCCGCAATGGTCGTAAACCCACCTTTTGCTGCAGCCCAACTGCCACTTTGAATCGTCTCCTTATCCGTAAATCCCGGTTCTCTAAGATGCACATGGACATCTACCAACCCTGGCATTAATAACTTTCCTCCTAAATCCAAAATTCGATCCCCATCTAAATGACTACCCATACTTTTTATCATTCCATTTTCGATACAAACATCAACCGTAATCGTATTATTACCGTGTGTGATGATTGAAGCATTCTTTAATATATATCGCATTCTTAGTCTCTCCCTTTTATCCATTCTAATATGGCGATGCGCGCAAACACACCATTTTCCATTTGCCTAACTATTCTTGATTTATCACTTTCAACTAAACTATCCGCTATTTCAACACCCCTATTTACAGGAGCCGGATGCATGATGATGGCCGTTTCTTTCATACGCCCATAGCGAGCAGTATTTAAGCCATACTCCTGCAAGTACACATCCCTACGTTTAGCACCGGGATCTTCATGGCGCTCAAACTGAATTCTAAGTAACATCACCACATCCATCTCACCTAACGCTTCATCAAAATCCACATACCTACCATAATGTTCAAAACGCGCATCATAATAAGTATCAGGACCCACAAAATAAACTTCAGCCCCTAAAGCGTTTAAAAGTTGCGCATTGGAGTTTGCGACTCGTGAGTGTTTAAGATCCCCCACAATCATCACTTTAAGTCCTTTGACAACTTGAAACTCTTCCACAATGGTCATTAAATCCAGTAAAGATTGCGACGGGTGTTCACCACTTCCACTCCCTGCATTCACAATTGAAATTCCCATTTCCATTAAACCTTCATAAAAGTTATTATCACTATGACGAATAACAGCAACATCATTCCCAATTGCTTTCATCGTTAGCACACTATCATACAGGCTTTCACCTTTTGCTACGGAACTGGTTGATACATCAAAATTTAGAACTTGACATCCCGTATTGTACTCTGCCATCTCAAAACTCATCTTAGTTCGGGTACTGTTTTCAAAAAACATATTCACAACCCGTAATTTATCTAAACTTACGCTTTTAGGATCCTTCTTAATTTCAAGTCCACGATAAGCCAAGTTTAGAAAGGCTTCACTGCTCATTTGATTTACATGTGTAAAGTGTCTCATACTCTATCTCCCTATAATATAAAAAGCTGAAGTATCCTTAGACACTCCAGCTTACTAAACTATAAAAAGTTTAATTCACTTTCATGCCTCACAGGACATATTTAAAGAAAATTAAATCTACTTAATTATTACCTTATCTTCACCATCAATCTCACGCATTAAAACCTTAACGATTTCACTTTGTGAAGTTGGAATATTTTTCCCAATATAATCGGGTCTAATGGGTAGTTCACGATGGCCACGATCCACTAAGATCGCTAACGACACTTTTTCAGGACGACCATAATCCATGATGGCATCCAAAGCCGCACGAATACTGCGTCCGGTAAATAAAACATCGTCAACCAATACCACTTGTTTGCCACTCAAATCAACATCTTGCATTAACGAAGGGGGGTTGCCTTTATAATCATCGCGGTAGCCTTTTATATCCAACTCAACCACCGGCACATACCCTTCCATCTTTTCAAAGGCACTTTGAATGCGATAAGCCAAATAAACACCCCGCGTCTTAATACCTACCAAAACCATATTCTCAATACCCTTATGGCGCTCTAGTATTTCATACGATATACGCGTTAAGGCACGGGCAATCTCTTGCGGGTTCAATACTGTTTTTTCCATGCTAACCTCCATAAAAAAGACCCTTTTCCATAAAGAAAGAGTCTTATAGTTTCATATAAGGGTTATATCTCTTTCCTTAAATGCCTCTCAGGACATTATTAAAGGTAAGTTCTTCTCTATTAAGATACACGCATCCCCCTAAAATGTCAAATTAAATCCCTAAAGAATCGGATTTATTATTTTCATATTTCACCAATAAATAGTGTTCAATACTATACACTGGTAAACTATAAATATATGACCTGCAGATCATCAAATACTTTAATACGTTTTATGACACTTTGGCTATTAGCCTCGATACGTTTTTATAGCCTCAATCATTTTTTCTTCCGTATCCACAATGACACCGTTTAACTTAATTAAACCTGTTGTATAGAGATTAACATATGAAAACTGCGATTCAGCAATCTCACTTAATGCGGCAATCTTCTCTTTTACATCAAAGCCCTGTTGGCGCGAGTCGGTATATAATCCAATAATTGGAATGCCCGCTTGATAAGCCACCCCAATTTCTGAAGCGACCCCTGGGTCAATGATTAAGCCATCCAATACAGCAATTAAGATATCGGATGCTAAGAGGGCCTCTGTATCGGCCTTAGCAATCATTAGGGAATTAGCATATTGACTCTTATCGTTAATATCCCCTTGTTCCTGTGGAACATATACCTCTAAATCTTTATACGCAGCGCGTATCATTGATACGACCCATGCATTATAGCGCAGTTCCATATTTGAAAATAAGGGACTCGCAAAATAAACTTTACGCATTCTCTTCTCCTTTATAAATAAAATAACCAAAATACTACTTATCTAATGACCTTAAGTAAGGCTCTTAACACAGCCTCATCCACTCCTTCATAGGATCCGTCCATACTATAGGCGTATGATACCGAATCATTTTGTGTACTGCTATCTTCAAACCAAGTTTTAAATGAAGCGTGCACGTGTTTAATATCTGTCGTCTCAATCAGCGCCTCAACTGTATCAACCTGAATACCTGACCCCATTAAAATTGATATTTTCTCACCGTATTTCAAATGAAGATCTCGCAATAAGTCAGCACCTTGAAGTGCTGTAGCCTTTAAACCACTGGTTAAAACCCGATCAACACCGCATGCTATTAAATCCTCAATGGCTTGATATGGATCCTCTACCATATCAAACCCACGATGAAAGACAGCTTCCCTTCCATATTCATGGCATAATTCAACCATCCGCTTTGTTGGGGCTATATCTACCTTTAGATCCGGGGTTAAGAACCCAAAAGCCAGTCCATCACTACCGTGTAGAATTAGATACTTAGCATCTAAAAACATCACCTCAACTTCATCCTCAGAGTATATAAAACCACCACCACGGGGTCTTACCATTGAAATAATAGGAATGGACGTGAGTTTCTTAGACGCCACCAACAAGCCCAAACTTGGGGTTAACCCCCCCAGATACAAACCATTATTAAGTTCAATACGATCGACTTGATATTTCTCACAAAGTTTAATATCCGCAATGTTGCCAACACATACCTCTAATTTTGGTTTCATATTATTACCTCCATACGTATAGTATATACTAACTTACCAAAATCTCACAAAATTTAAAGTCTATCTCTTTTCATTAAACCGCTGTATAATAGAGGCATTGTATGAAAAGAGGTATCATTCATGAAACAAAAGAAAACACTAAATCTAGTAACCCTACTGGCTCTAGGTATCGCTATCGCCACGACTCTCTATAAAATAACCACCTTTAATATCCTTTCAACTAAATATTTACTGCCCCTATACGGTATTCTATTTCTCATATTTGTGTTCTGCTTACTCGCTTCCTTAAAAAGCAGAAAAAACTATATAAGTATTCTAAATATATTCTTAACACTGGCTTTAGTATTTGCGTCCATAAATATTGATAAGTTCCAAAACTTAGTCGATCGATTCTCTGGATCAAAAACAGAGACCCATACGATCCATATTATTGTTAAGAATACCGCCCCCTATGAAACCTTTGAGGATGTAAAAGACTTAA
>CAYWUU010000018.1:0-12256 GCA_964461405.1 uncultured Erysipelothrix sp. | reverse complement strand
CGCCACTATCTTTAAATCCTCATTTCCATCACGCATCGCAAACCCCACAAACTTTTCAACCATCGCCCTATCATTTTGAGCATCCCCAATCACAAATATTCGATCTCTTTTAAAATGATCCGCAATCAAGCCCATGCCAACGCCCTTATCAATTCCAACGGCCCCCACATCCACAAACGGACCATTTTGATGCGCCTCCACACCTTCAATCGATTCATTAATAAGAGCCGCCAGCCTTTGCGCACGCCCTTCATCACCATGATACGAAAGAAAACTCTGAACCTTACGATCTAAAATAGACGCAACATCCACCGCTTCCATCGGCGCATCTTCCCAGACACTTTGACCATCGGTGTTTTGATACGCCGACGATTTATCATGAATAATATATGATATTGGTTTATACTCCTGAAAGAACTCATAAACCAAACGCGCACTATCTTTTTCTATCGAATTAGTAAATAACTCCACATCATTATGGTCAATAGCACTACCACCATTACTCCCTACTAAGAAGTCAACTTCAATATTATGGCGCATAACTTCCTGTTTCAACACAGCCACCGGCCTACCTGATACCAAGCCAAATAAATTACCCCGTCGCCTAAACTCACGAATCATAGCTAAATCCTGTGCATCAATACCTTTATTTACATCTTTAAATAAAGTACCATCATAATCCGAAGCAAAAATCATTGTGCCCTCTCCCTCTTTACTTTTCTAATATAAGCAGCCATGCGCATCCCCGCAACACAACCATCCCCTACTGCCTTAGCAATTTGCTGAATCCCCGGTGTACAATCACCCGCCGCAAACATACCCGGCATATTAGTCTCCATATGTTCATTAACCACAATACGATTATTATTAGTTTCAACCCCCAACTTCTGTGCTAAGTCCGTTGAACTCGCAGTACCCAATGCCACAAAAACACCCTCAACATCCAAGGTCTTACCTTCTAGTACCACACTACTAACCGTATCGTCACCCTCCAACATTACAATCTTATCTGTAATGACCTCTACACGCTCATCAAAGCGCGCTGCAGGCTCTTTACCATCTGTCAGCACATAAACCTTACTAGCAACCGCAAGCAGTTCATTTGCCTCACTAGAAGCATAATCCCCCTCACCAATTACCGCTACAACCTTATTACGATAAAAGAAAGCATCGCATACAGCACAATACGAAACCCCTTTTCCATCAAACTTATTGATATTACGAATACGCGGAACACTACGATGCGTACCACTCGCAAATAAAAACGACAACGCATGATACGTTTCATTTTTAGTCTTAACCACAAATCCATCACCATCAAAAGAAAGCGACACAACCTCATCACTCTCAACACAAATACCCAAACGCCTTGCCTGAGCAATTCCCTTTTCCACTAAATCAGGACCACTAATCGAATCAATACCATAGAAATTCTCAACCTCACGCGCCTTAACACACATCCCAATATCCTTACCAACCACAATCGGGTCAATATTAGCTCTCTTAATATATAAGGACGCCTGAATTCCAGCCGGTCCCTTACCTAGTATAAATGCATCAGTCTTTATCATAATATAACCTCACTCCCTCTTATTATAGGCACTTTAGACCAAACGTTCAACAAAAAACAGCCCAAGCCAGCAATAGAAAATAAGCCCATTCTTAAAACCCAATTCCCTTACCTCCAACACCAAATAACCAAGCCCCCAATTTTATTTACGGTTTTCACTAAAAATACAACAAAACTATTGAAATTTAATTAACATAGGAGTATAGTTAAATAGCACTCGCTCCGTTAGCTCAGCAGGCAGAGCAACAGACTCTTAATCTGTGGGTCCACGGTTCGATCCCGTGACGGAGCACCAAATTAAGTAACAAAGTCCAAGGTAAAACTTGGACTTTTATTTTACATTTATGATACAGTATAGAAAAATAGGAGAACACTATGAACACAATACGAAACTTCCGATCCCTCTCAGGCATCAAAACACCCCTTGGTACCCTCAGAGAAAACACCCTCTTTAGAGGCGGACCCCTAAACAACATACAAGAAAGCGACAAACAACTCTTACTTGATACCTATAATGTCAAAACAATCATTGACTTTCGAAATACCCACGAAGTAAATAACGAACCCAATGAAAGTATTCACAATACCATCTATAAAAACGTACTAATTATGCAAGAAGAAGGCGCAACATCCGCCGATCCCAAAGATATCGCCAAGGCCCATACAGAAGCCAAAGACGACAGCTTCATGTATGATATCTACCGCGACTTCGTTCGTACAGAACTAGCACAACAAGGCTACCGCGATTTCCTACTTAGCATTGCTAATCAAGAAGAAGGAGCCACCTACTTCCACTGTACAGCCGGAAAAGATAGAACCGGATTTGCGGCCACCCTCATTCTCATGATACTAGGCGCCGACATGGACACTATTATGGACGAATTCCTAAAAACAAATACCCTGATTCTACAACACAAAAACGAACTCCTAGAGTCCATCATTAAGTTCTACCCCTTCGATACCACCAACGAAGCACTCGTCATGGATGTCATAGGCGTAAAAGCAGATTACTTACGCGCAAGTTTCGATGAAATAGAAACACAATATAAAACCTTTGACAACTACATCAAAAAAGCACTACAATTAGATAAAGACACACTCGACAAAATAAGAAAGAATCTACTTAAGTAGCATAAAGGAGACACCATGTTAAGTAAACTCGACCTAAAGAAACAACTAACCATTAGCGCAATTATTGTAGCCCTAACCACTGCACTACTAAGTCTAGCCGTATTTGTTATTTTGGGATCCCCCTTTGCGTGGTCCGTATTAATAAACTACATAATCTTAAGCTTAGTATTGGGCATCTACTTTTTCACAATTATGAGATTACGCTATAATCTCGCCTTTGTATTATTCCTAATCGGTTACTTCTTTGCCTTCGCCGTATTATTCTTCGCCTATACAGGCGGATCCAAAAACGGCTTCACCGATCTAGCGGGTTTTATTGGCTTTCTAATGATAATTGGTTTAGTGATGATCCTTGGAGTTTCCCTTGAAATTCTAATGAAGACCCGAAACACACTAAAAGAAGAAATCAAACAAAGCAAAGCTCCCACAGACTATATTGAAGCAGAAGTTACCAAAACAACTGAAACAGAAGAAAACACATCCAAATAAGATGTGTTTTTTTATTATCTATCAGTCGCTTTCACAAGCCCCTTTAACATAGCCATCGCTTCTTCTAAATGATCATACGAGTCAAGCTTCCACTCCCAATTAGGCGAACCCACGGTTCCAGGCACATTAATACGCGAAACATTATCCATACCCAATAGATCCTGATACGGTAGAATCACCCAATTACACTTAAGTCCCATAGTAAAATGAATGATTTGTTTCCACAACGCATCCTCACTATAACCCAAGCGCACCAAGTTATCCCTTAACTCAATCTGCTCACTATCACTCAACTCTTCCAAACGACCCACAACGGTTTTATTATCATGCGTCCCTGTATATGCTAAATAATTTTCTTCATAATTAACAGCTGCTTCAATTTCCCATGGTTTAAGATTAAACTGAATAATCTTCATGCCCATTAACTCATAATCATCACGCAATTCCAATACCTCAGGTCGCAAATCACCCAAGTCCTCAACCACAAGATTCAAATTAGGAATATGACGATACATCGCATCAAAGAAATGATGACGCGGCCCAATTCGCCACTCACCCTTAGCGGCTGTTTTACTATCACCCGCAATGACCCAATACGAATCAAAAGCTCTAAAGTGGTCTAAGCGAATAACATCAAACAACAACTGATTCCACTTAAAACGATCCACCCAAAATGAATAATCATTTTTAGCCATTTCATCCCAACGATAGATGGGATTGCCCCAAAGTTGACCTTCGTCTGAGAAATAATCAGGAGGTACTCCAGCCACCAATGTAGGGCGCCCATCGTCATCTAAGTAATATTCCTTTTGATTAAAATACACATCCGCTGAATCATGACCCAAGTAAATAGGAATATCACCCACAACCATAATTCCCTTATTATTAGCATACTCCTTAAGAGCCATCCACTGTTTAAAAAACACAAACTGAACAAAACGATGGTAATCACGATCTAAATCCGCTACCACAAAATCAGTCCATTCCAACCACGACTTAAGTCCATTCTTTTCCTTAAGCGCCATAAACTTAGTATAATCATCCAACCAAAAGGCCTTAGAAACAAAATCTTCATACGCTTCATTTTTAGTAAAATGCTCAAAAGCATACTTAAGATACTTCGTCTTAATATCCTTAACGCGTGTATAATCCACTAACGTACCAATTACCGGTTCACTATCAAACTCAAGTTTCAAATCCTTATAAAGCGCTTCAATAGAAATATAGATCTCATCCCCTGCAAAAGCAGAATAGGTTTGATACGGAGAATTCCCAAAGCCCACAGGATTAAGCGGTAATAGCTGCCAAATACTAGCCCCCGTCTTTGATAAACTATCAATAAACGTATAGGCACTAGTGCCTAAATCCCCAATTCCAAGGGTACCAGGAAAAGAAGATAAAGGCATTAAGACCCCCGCTCTTCTTATTTCAGTCATTTTTTAGTTCTCCAAATTTCTCGCTCATAATCACCAATCGTACGATCACTGGAGAAGAATCCCGCTCTCGCAATATTAACTAAGGTTTTTTGCGACCACATATGACGATCCTCATAATCCCCTAACATACGTTCCTTAACTTCAATATACGCTTCCAAATCAATTAAGGTCATAAACCAATCCTTGGAGATTAGCTCATGATGCAAACGATCTAAGTTCTCTTTAGTTCCCATCGCAACCATTACATCCCCATTGATAAAATCAACCGCTTCTTTAATGATTTTAGAGCCCTCATAATAATCTCTCGATACATAATCAGCCTTCTCATAATGTTCAATAATAACATCCGAGTGCTTACCAAAAATATAAATATTCTCTTCGCCCACTAACTCAGCAATCTCAACATTAGCCCCATCTAAAGTCCCCAATGTTAAGGCCCCGTTGAGCATCAACTTCATATTACCCGTTCCACTTGCTTCCTTACTTGCCAAAGATATTTGTTCAGAAATATCAGCAGCTGGAATTAAATACTCCGCCAAGGTCACATTATAGTTTTCCACAAAGACGATCTTAAGATGATCTCTAACTGCTAGATCTTCATCAATCACTTTAGATAATACTAATAATGCATGAATAATATCCTTCGCAATCGTATACGCAGGCGCTGCCTTAGAACCAAAGAATAAGGTTAAAGGACGCACCGGAATATTACCCGCTTTAATATCTAAGTACTTATGAATGGCATACAACAAATTCATTTGTTGACGCTTATACTCATGCAATCGCTTTATTTGAATGTCAAAGATAGAATCTTCATTAATGTCAATCCCTTGTGTACGCTTTAAATAATGTTTCAAGCGCACCTTATTATCATGTTTAATATCTAATAAAGACTCAATAACCTCAGGATCCCCTTGGTACTCAAGAAACGCCTCTAATTGCGTCGCATCACTTAAGAACCCATCTCCAATCCGACTGACTAATAGGTCCGTCAAAGGTTTATTAGAAAACTGTAACCAACGTCTAAAGGTAATACCATTCGTCTTATTATTGAACTTATTAGGATAGAGAGCATCAAACTCCTTTAACTCAGATTTCTTCAATATCTCTGTATGTAAAGCGGCCACCCCATTAACAGAATATGAGAAGTGAATGGACAACGAAGCCATATGCACACGATTCTCATCATCAATTAAACAAACCTTCTTATCCAAAGATCTTGCCTTAACCACTTCATCCAATGCATGAAGAATAGTCACTAAATCCTTATCAATGGCTTCAAAATAAGATAAAGGCCACTTCTCTAAAGCTTCCGCTAAAATCGTATGATTTGTATACGCAAAGGTGTTCTCAACAATATGAACCGCCTTCTGTAAATCAATACCCCGGTTTAAGAGTTCCTTAAATAATAATAAGATCGTTAAAGCCGGATGGGTATCGTTAATTTGAATGACCACATTCTTATGAAGATTCAACAAATCGTGTTGATGATTCTTAAGAATCCAAGACAACCCATTACTAACCATGAAATACTGTTGCGCAAATCTAAGTCTAAGCCCCGCTTCTGTTGAATCATCAGGATATAAGAATAAGGTAAGATTCTTATCTAGCGCCAATTGATCAAACTTAATTCCCTGTGTTACTAAGGAATCATCAATGGACTCAAGATCAAAGAGTCGCAACATACTCTTTTGACCCGTATACCCCACAACATCCATTTCATACATACGCCCTGTAACAGAAACATCCCCTAAGTTAAGCGTATGCGTATGATCTGTTTTCTTTAACCACGATGGTTTATCCAACCATACATCAGGAGTTTCAATTTGATGATAATTATCAAATACTTGCTTAAATAAACCATAGTGATAGACAAGACCCAAGCCCTGACCGTTTATACCCAATGTCGCAATAGAGTCCATAAAACAGGCCGCCAAGCGCCCTAGACCCCCATTACCTAACGCTGGTTCAGGTTCAAAGTCCTCTAATTCACTGACACTTCTTCCATATTGACCTAAGTACTCATTTAACGCATCATACAAGCCTAAGTTCATTAAGTTATTAGATAATAACTTTCCAATTAAAAACTCAGCTGACATATAGTAGACGCTACGATCACCAGAAACCTCAGGTAAATCATCAATTTTATCGTGTAACCACTCATTTACAGCCCTATACAATACTTCTGTACTAGCTTCTTTTACATTAATATTTAAATCTATCATTTCAATTCCTCCCTTACTGAAAACGTTTTACTTCAACTCACAAATAATGAAGATGCTACATAATAACATCTTCATAGTTAAGGGTCACAATTTCATGCGAAACAATTGTTCCACATCCCTGCTTTCCACTCAACAAACTGAGCATGGCATCGATGGCTAAAACCGATATTTGAAAGAAATCTTGTTTAACCGTTTCAATCTTATACTCAATATATCCCAATAATGTAATACCATCATACCCACAAACGGGTCTATAAATATCCATTTTCTTAAGTGCATTCACGGCACCAATGGCCATTAAATCACTCGCACAAATAATCACATCCGCACTTTCCGCATGCTTCATGGTTGTGGCGATGGCTTCACGCTCAGAGAAGTTAGCATACTGTGCATTTAGTTTAATACCCAAATCATGACACGCATTAACCGCTCCCTGTAAGCGCAAGTCCGTAACATAACCATTACGACGTCCGGCTAAATATAGAATTTCTTGCGGCTTATATTTCTCAACCATATGAAGCACCATATCATACTGAGCTTTTGTATGATCCACCGTCACATACGATACGTGCTTGGCTTCTAAGGGCGCGTCCACCACAACGGTAGGAAAGGTTTCATTCTCTATAATCTCATGAAATACACGATTATCTTTTGAAAGCCCATAGAGCACAATCGCTTGAACCCGCAAAGATTCAAAATGACGCTCCACTTCTTGAGTACTCATACCATCCAAATCGGTAGAGAACACCGTTAAGACATCCAACTTAACTTCTTTGGCTCTTTTAATAGCCCCAAAGAGGTATTGCATATTAATTTCATCAATGGCTTGTCTTTGGTTATTAATAAAAACAACCAAAGCCACACGCCGCGAGCTTTTAGATGACAAGGCTGAGGCAATAGAATTAGGAACGTAGTTTAATTCCTTAACTGCATCCATAACCTTTTTACGTGTTGATTCAGAAATATTGTCATAATTATTCATTACCTTGGACACAGTGGAAACTCCAACCCCTGCTCTTTTAGCAACATCTGTTATACTTGCCATCTTAACACTCTCCTATTTAATGATTACAGTTTCAAAACCATTTAATGTTATTGTATCACCTTTTTGTGAACCCCCTAAGGATTTATTCACAATTTCAAAGTCCCCCTTAAACTCCTGCACATCACTACTAAAATTATGAACCACGATCAATCCATCATAATCAAGCGCAAATAAACTTGTACTCCCCAAGTCCAAAGCTCTAGGATGCGACCTAGCAATCTGCGGATATTGATTACGAACTTGAATGACCTTCTTATAATGATGCCACAAAGAATCCTTATCCTTCATTAATTCCTTAACACTCATATCATTATTGCCCGTATAATCGGCACCACTGGGTTTCAAAGTATGACCTTTGTCTTCACCCCATGGCATGGGTAAGCGCTTGTTCTCATCACGACCGCTTCCCTTCATACCAATCTCTTCACCATAATACACAAAGACATTCCCAGGCATTAATAGATAGGTTGAAGCTGCTAGTTTCTGTTGACCTAAATTACCCCCAAGATAACCGGCACTGCGTCCGTTATCATGATTGGATAAGAAGACCGAATCAAATCCATTTGGATTGGCTTGTTTAATCGCATTATTATACGACTCCACAAGTTTAGCCAAATGCTTCCCTTGACCACTTCTAACCGATTTAATAATATTCCCAGAGTTTTGAGCAAACGGAAAATTAAAGAAACTAACACCACTTTCATACATGGATAAAATAATAGTTTGAGGCTTCCAAGCTTCCGCCACAATATATACATCCTCTTTTATACTCTTAGCATAGTCATTAAACCACGAAAGAAACGCCGTATTCTTTTCAACATGATCACTATAGTAATGGGATGTAGCATCTAATCTAAAGCCCTTAATCCCTTTATCTAACCAAAACTTAGTTATGTCTTTAATCTCATTTCGAACATTCTCATTATCAAGATTCAAATCTGGCATCGTATCTGCGAACTCCGATTCATAATACAGATCCTTGCCTATTTGATTATAAAGAGGCTTCGGGGTATTAGAGAACGTATAGTAATCACACTTATCCGAACAATTACCCAAGCGCATCCCCTCTACCGCTTCTAAAAACCATGGATGTTCTCTTGAACTGTGATTGAGTACCAAGTCCAAGATTAAGTCCATCCCCCGTTTATTCATTTCATTCACTAAAGTATCAAAATCTTCCATAGTTCCATATACAGGATCAATGGCCTTATAATCTTTAACATCATATTTATGATAGGAAGGCGAAGGGTGAATAGGCATGAGCCAAATCCCTGTAGCCCCCAGGTCCTTTTGAATATAGTCTAACTTCTCAACCACACCCATCAAGTCCCCTTTTCCATCACCATTGGAGTCATAAAACGATCCAACAAAGATTTCATAGTACACCGAGTTAACTTCAGGGGCACTATAAGGCTCTTGTTTAGAGCCACACCCCACCAAAACCAACACTAATAATATCGTAATTAGCTTTTTCATTAACCCTTAACAGAGCCCCCTGTAACACCTTCTACATAATACTTTTGCATATAGATAAATAGAAGCGTAATCGGAATAGCGATAATAACTGCCCCTGCACAGAATTGCGTAAAGTAGACATTAATATTTTCGCGCTTCAGCATTTCAAATAAGCCCAAGGCCACTGTATAAGAGTTATACGAATCTCTCATAATAAATGATACAAGCACAAAATCTACCCACGGTGCAATAAAGGACATTAATACCGTATAGATAATGATCGGTTTTGATAGCGGCAAGGTAATCTTCCAGAAGATATCATTGCGCGTCGCACCATCAATAATGGCCGATTCATCAATAGCTTTAGGGATAGTATCAAAGAAACCCTTTGAAATATAGTATCCCATCCCAGCGCCCCCTGAGTAAACAAGAATCAGCGCCCATAGCGATTGACTCAATCCCACGATTTTAAGAACATGGTAGATCGCCAACATTCCCAAGAATCCAGGGAACATACCCAAAATCAAAATAACATTCATCATAGGCTTACGCGCCTTAAAGCGCAATCTAGAAAACGCATACGATGTTGCAAGAACAATAATCGTCGATAAAATACACGATA
Source organism: uncultured Erysipelothrix sp. (assembly GCA_964461405.1). Lineage (GTDB taxonomy): Bacteria > Bacillota_I > Bacilli_A > Erysipelotrichales > Erysipelotrichaceae > Erysipelothrix. The sequence goes on along the minus strand of CAYWUU010000018.1, from coordinate 2,283 downwards.
TGACCGCCACAAATAAAGTATTCATAAACCATCTAGGAAAATTAAATAAGTCTGTTTCCGTAAAGAGTCTAATATAGTTATCAAACGTCCACGTTTTTGGAATAATATAGCTTGTAAAGGCGGTACCTTCGCCCCTAAAGGATTGCATTACCAGCCAAACAATAGGCAAGATCCAAATTACCGATAATATTGATAGAAATATATGTGCTAAGACATTAATTATCTTAGCTCTTGCTTTCATCCCTTTAATCATTGGAATTGTCCCTCCTTATCTGGTGATGTTACTTTTCTAAATACAACTAAACTCAAGACTGCTGAAATAATAAAGATTAAGATACCGATGGTTGATGCCAAGGCATAGTTCTTATCATTCAAAGTCAACTTATAGAGCCATGTTACTAAAAGGTCTGTCTCACCAGCTTGGAAATAATTAAGTGACAAAGGCCCTCCGCCTGTTAACAGGAAGATAACATTAAAGTTATTAATATTTCCAATAAACTGCGTAATCAAATAAGGCGTCGTCACCGATAACATATACGGTAATGTAATTTTAAAGAACTGTACAATCGGACTGGCTCCATCTAACTTCGCACTTTCATATAAATCTTGAGGTATATTCATTAAGATTCCAGAAGTTATTAACATGGTATAGGGAACCCCAACCCATAGGTTAACGATAATAACTGTAATCTTAGCTAAATTACCTTGAGATAAGAACTTAATCGGTGCATCAATGAGTTTAAAGTTTTGTAAGAGAACATTAACCGGCCCTAAATCATGTAATAACTTTGACATAAGTAAGAGCGATACAAACTGAGGCACAGCAATGGATATTACAAATATAGTTCTCCAGAACTTTTTAATCTTAACACCCTTTTTATTTATTAACATAGCCAATAACATACCAAAGATATAGTTCATAAAAGTGGCTGAGAAAGCCCAAATAAAGGTCCACTGTAATAACTTAAAGAACGTACTGGATATAATTGGATTTAGATATAAAATATCTTTGAAATTCTTTAAACCAACCCACGTAAATAAAGCCCCCGGTGGTTGATGGTTTTTATCGAAATTAGTAAATGCAATTAAAATCATGAAAATCAATGGCATGATGGTAAATACAAACGTAAGTATGGTTGGTATGGTTAGTATGGTTATATGAAATTTTTCATTAAGCAAGGCTTTAAATTCATCCTTAACGCTGGGTAAGCGTTTGCCCTCATCAATGAGTTGTTGATTTCTTAAAGAAGTCCTAACTGACATCACATAAACTAAGACAAAACTAATCATAATCATGACACTCATTACACCAAACAACAAGAATAACATTGAGTTATCACCTTGTATATATACGTAAATCCCTAGAGCTTCATCAAATACTTTCCCTTGGACTAATTCCCCTAAGGTAAGCAGTCCCTTCATTTGACTAACCCCTACGGTCGCAAAATAAACGATGTAGAAAAATTGAGCAGCTAGATAAGCAAACCCTTTTAGGTATTGCTTTCTTAGAAAGGAACCTGATCCCATAATAATAAATGATAATTTGGTTATCCAGTCTCCTTGGGAGAATTGCTTAAATATGCTGTCTTTCTTCGGTTTCATAGTTTCTTTCATATACTTCTCCTTTTTGAATAATTAAGGGGACCAAAGGCCCCCTTACTTAAACATTGTTACTCAGATACTGCTGTTTGAATTTGCTCGACCATCTTGTCTAGTAAACTCTTCATATCTGCTGTATTCTTGTTTTCCATCTCTGTACCAAATGCTTCTGCAGGTGACCAGTAAGAACCTGTTACATTCTTCTCACTCTTAGCATAAAGGGCTTGTTCAGCTAAAGCAGCTAATGCTTTGTTGGCTAGAACGATTTCGCTCTCACCAGCTTTAATGTTTGAAGGACCCGCACCGCGAACTTCAAATCTCTTAACTTGGCTTGTTTCATTTGTTAAGAACTCAGCAAGATCCATCGCTTGAACTGGGAACTTAGTTGAAGATTTAACACCTAACATCTTATATCCACCAAAGCTTGCCATTTGAACGGCTTTACCATCTACTGTAAACTCAGGAAGTTTTGTAGCTGCATAGTTTTCACCTAAAGCCTCTTCAATAACACCAGCATTCCAAGTTCCAGATACACCAGCTGCAATTGAATTACCAAATTCTGCTGTTAATACTGTATCGTCCCCTGTCATAAATGCGCTGTTAGCTGTAAACTTACGAATTGCTTCACCAACTGCAACACCTGTTTCATTGTTAAAGTCCGTAACTTGAACACCATCTACTAAG
>CAYWUU010000017.1:0-12334 GCA_964461405.1 uncultured Erysipelothrix sp. | reverse complement strand
CTTCAACCTTAATGTCTATATCTTCACTTAACCTTAAGTTACGATACCTAAGACAGCGACGGCAAACACCCTGCTTAAAGTAAATCGCCTCTTCGCATAAGCAATACTTACATTTCATGATACCACCCTTATTAAATAGGTGCTAACTAAATAAAAGCATAAAAAAGGCCAAAGTAAACTTTGACCTTAAATATTTTATCGCTTACCTTTATCGTAGATTTCTCCAGCTGCTTTAGGCGCTTGAGAAGACTTAGATGTTAGGATTAAAACAAAGATTGTAGCAAGATACGGTAGAATCTGATAGTAAACTTGAGGAATACCCAAGGATTTAAAGAAAGCAATACCTGAGTAACCCGATGCTATGGATTGAAGCAGTCCAAAGAAGAATGCCGCAAACATAATCCGCATTGGTTTCCACTGACCAAAGATTAATACTGCCAAGGCTAAGAACCCATATCCACTAACTTCTCCATTGAAACTAGTTGAAACTGGAATAATGAAGATTAAGCCCCCAATACCTGCAAGTAAACCGGAGATTAATACCCCTTGGTAACGAATCTTTTGAACACTAATACCAGCTGAATCACTAGCATGAGGGTTTTCACCACCAGAACGTAATCTTAAACCAAATCGTGTTTTATATAATACATACTGAGTAATAAACAGAATAATAAATCCTAATAATACAGTAAAGTATGTGTTTTGAAATAACATAGGACCTAGGATTGGAATATCACCAAGGATAGGAACCTTACGGATACGCCAAACGTTCTTAATTGGAATCTGTTGAACCCCTACAATAGCCCGTGCAACAAAGATAGCAATGGCAGGAGCAAATAGGTTTAAAGCCGTCCCCGAAATAGTTTGATCCGCATACATATTAACGGCAGCATACGCATGGAATAGTGAGAACAGAACTCCCACTCCACCCGCAATTAGTAGCGCAAAGAACAATAATGGATAGCCATTCATAATTCCATATTTCTGCATAAAATAAATAAACAGTGACCCCGTAAAGGCCCCCATAATCATAATCCCTTCGAGCGCAATATTAACAACACCACTGCGCTCTGAGTAAACGGCCGCCAAAGCAACAATCATCAAAGGGACTCCAAAGATCATCATCTTTTGAACTAAGAAATAAATATCTTTCATCTAACTTACCTCTTCCTGTTCCGAACTTATCTTCTTACGCTTTCGAGCATTTCTCATATTAGTAAATAATACTGAAATAGCTGAAACATAAAGAATGATGGCTACTACCATGTCCACAATCTCAGGCACAAACCCAATGGTTTGCATCGCTTGTGAACTAATCTTTAAGTAACCCATGAAAATAGCACTGAAAATTATACCCAGTGGATGGTTATTGGCCAGTAAAGAAACCGCAATCCCATCAAATCCTTCCGATGGAATAATCGTTTCAATACCTACGTGCTTACTAGAACCTACTAAATAGGTTATCGCACCCGATAGTCCTGCTAACCCACCGGCAATAAACATAGAAAGGATAATGCTACGCTTCTCATTGATTCCTGCATAGCGCGCTGCATCACGGTTATTACCAACCGCCTTAAGTTCATATCCAAATTTAGTCTTATCAATAATAATATAAATAATAATCGCCGCGAGGATCGCGATGACAATACTACCACCAATAAAGGATCCAGGGAACAACTTATCCAGACCCATACTTGGCACTTGAGTTGGGATAGTAATAGCTTCAGCTCGTTGAACATTATATAGATCACTGGTCTTGATATAATCAACAACCCAGTACATGGAAATATAGTTAAACATAATAGATGAGATAACCTCATTCACATTCCATACCGCTTTTAAGATACCGCTAATTGCTGCCAGTAACGCTCCTGCAAGAAAGGCTGCCACTAAGGCTGCAATCCAACGATATTCAACCGGAATCGAAGTCGCTCGCACCCCAACAACTAACGCCGCAAAGGTACCCGCAAAGAATTGACCTGATGCCCCAATATTGAATAAGCCCGTTTTGAACGCAAATCCAACGGATAACCCCGTCAACATTATCGGTGCAGCATAATACAACATATTACCAAGACCTCTGGTAATATTTCCTCTAAAGGGTCCACTAATTAATGCTACTACACCATCTATTCCACTAGAGGGTTTAGAAATAATCAATACTAAACTACCAATTAAGATCCCCACCACAATGGACATCAGAGATGGATAGAGTGTTTCTATTAGTTGTGAACGCTTATTCTTATTCATAACTTATTTCCCCTCTCTTAACACCAGACATATAAAGGCCCAATTCTTGTTCAGTAGTTTCATGTGGATTCAATTCCCCTACCATTTCACCTTCATACATAACAATGATACGGTCGGAGACACCCATGACTTCACTTAACTCCAGTGAAACAAGCAGAACTGCCTTACCAGCATCACGTTCTTCGATTAAACGCTTATGCACATATTCAATGGCCCCTACGTCCAATCCACGTGTTGGTTGAACCGCAATAAGAACCTCGTGATCTCTTTCAATCTCACGCGCCACAATCGCTTTTTGTTGATTTCCACCAGACATACTGCGCGTGATAGTATCTTTACCTTGACCACTTCTAATATCAAAATCCTTGATTAATGCATCAGCGTGTTCATTTATCGCTTCTTCATTAATAAATCCTAAATTGTGATACTTTTTATCAAAATACGTTTGTAAAACCAGATTTTCAGCTAAATTATACTCTAAGACTAAACCATACTTCTGACGGTCCTCAGGAATATGCGACAATCCATGAGTATTACGATAGCGAATAGATGCTTTCGTTATATCATTACCAACTAAACTAATTTTCCCACTATAGCCTTGAATGAGGCCAGTAAGAGCATAAACCAATTCAGATTGACCGTTTCCATCAATCCCAGCAATACATAGGATTTCTCCACGCTTCAAATCGAAATTAACATTACTTAATGGCTTATGACCGTGTAAATCCCCACTTAAACTCAAGTCACGAACTTTAAGCACCGTCTCACCTAAATTAGGCACACCTAAATCAAAGTCAAGATTAACCTTACGACCCACCATTAACTCAGACATTCTTTCAAGCGAAGTACCCTCATTTGGAACCGTGTCAATTAACTTACCATTACGCAAAATAGTCACACGATCAGCCACACGCTTAATCTCATTCAATTTATGTGTAATAAAGATGATTGATTTTCCTTCGTCCACAAGTTGCTTCATAATACCCATAAGCTCATCAATCTCTTGAGGTGTAAGTACCGCAGTTGGCTCATCAAATATCAGAATATCATTATCACGATATAACATCTTAAGAATTTCAACACGCTGTTGCATCCCTACTGAAATATCACGAACCAAGGCATCTGGATTAATATTAAAATTATATTTCTCAGATAATTCAACTACACGCTTACGCGCTTCTCCCAATCTCAAAGCTCCAAACTTCGAGGTCGGTTCCACACCCAATATAATATTTTCCAACACGGTAAATGTATCTACCAGTTTAAAGTGCTGGTGCACCATTCCAATTGCATATTTTGATGCATCATTTGGATCCAAGATTCTAACTTCTTCACCATTTACTTTAATAATACCCTCTTCAGGAGTATACAAGCCAAATAACACAGACATTAATGTCGACTTACCAGCCCCATTTTCCCCCAGTAAAGCTAAAATTTCTCCCTTACGAAGGCTAAGAGTTATATTATCGTTTGCAACAATGCCTGGAAAGACTTTAGTAATTCCAATCATTTCAATTACATTATGCATACAATTCTCCTTTTCCTATGTGTATAGTATACCAAAACCAAAAGAAAATTGCTTACTTTCTTACACAAAAAAAACGGTTACACATTGTGTAACCGTTAATTAATAATTATTCACCAACAACTTCTAAAGTAATGTTGTCGAAATGTCCGATTAATACAGATGCTTTGTCACCGTGAGAAGCAAGCGTTGGCATGCCCGATGCGATTCCATCTTTATCATCTACTAAAGCTGTATAGATTGCGTCGTAGTCTGCTTTAGTGAACTTATCAAGACGGCTAAAGTCTTCAGGTAATTGAACCCCTTTTTCCTTAACGCCTAATAATAATGTTTGTCCACCTGGGAATCCTTCTGTCATAGCTTTCTTAACAGCATCATAAACAGATCCTCTTAAGTCCTTCATAGCTGAAGTAATAACTGTATCAGATTCAGAAACTTGGTCAACGTCAACACCGATTACTTTCTTATCAGCTTCTTCTGCCGCTGACATAACAGAGTTACCAGCACCACCAGCTGAAGCGAAGATTACTTCAACGCCATCATTATACCAAGCGGCTGCTTGAGTTTGGAATTCTGGCTTAGGAATAAAGTCACCTAAGTAAGTATAACGAGCTGTAACTTTAACGCCCATTTCTTCAGCTGCTAAGTTAGCACCTGCTAAATAACCATAACCGAAGTTAACAACGGCAGGAACAGCCATTCCACCCATAAATCCTAATTTAGTATAGCCTGCCTTAACAGCAGCATAGCCTGCTAAGAAACCAGATTGTTCTTCACGATAAAGAATTGAAACAGTATTGTCTGCAACTTTAGTAACTGAGTAGTCACCAGGTTGAGGAACACCATCAACTAGAATAAACTTAACATCAGGATATTTATCTTGAGCTTTATATACTGCAGGCTCAAACAAGAATCCTGGCGTTACAATAACTTTAGCACCTTTTTCAACAGCTTGCTCGATTGCATCAAGATAAGCATTGTCAGATTTCTCTGAAGGTCTAATGTAGTTTGGTGTAACACCAATTTCGTGAGCATATTGCTTCATACCTTCATACGAACCTTGGTTGAATGACTTATCATCAATGGTACCAACGTCTGTAATTAGGTACATACTATGGTCTTCTTTTAGCTTCGGTCCACTTGAACATGCAGTCAACGAAACCAAAACAAGAGCACTAAGTAAAATTGTTACTAACTTCTTCATATTTCCTCCTCGTCCTTTATATAGACACCTATATTTTAGGGTTTATAGCGTATTTTGTCAAACGTTATTACCCTAATACTCCACAAAATGTAACCCCTTTACCTTTTCTTTCATAACTCTATAGTCGATAAAATGAATCTCTAATATTAAAGAAAAAATAAAACTAAATTTTTCACAAATATCTGGTAAATAATAAAAAGCCCTTATCTAATAAACAAGGGCTTAATTCTACCAAGGTTTAATTTTGGATCCCTCAACCATGAAAGATCGTTTCGCGTGCATAGCCAAAGGGTCATCTGAGTAAGAATCCGAGTAAAAATCTTCAATATCATTAATATCAAAGTGTTCCTTAAAACGCACTACTTTCTCATACCCATAACAATTCTCTTGTAAGTTCTTACCCGTAAACTTATCCACATCGGACGCAATTAGAAATACTCCCAACTCCTCACAAATTGGTTTAAGGAAGAACTCAGGGGATGCCGATACAATGACATCTGTTTCTTCTTTTTGAACCAGATACCACTCTTGAAGTTTCGATCGGTGCACTTCCCAAAAATCCAATACCGCCTGATCGATATCATCAATCGCTTTAAAGTATTCATAGAAAATGGTTTTCATTTCAGTCTTCGTTATCTTCTTACGCTTATAGTCCAACGCAGCTTTAGATTGACGTGGCCAATACTTAATCAATTTAGGATTTCGTTTTAAATTAAATTTATAGAAATCTATAGAACTATCATCCAAATAGATCGTCTTATCAAAATCATAAACATTCATACGTCTTACCCTTCCACAAATAGCAATTCATTGCGTTGTGCCTTTTTCTTCATTTTAATATAAAGCTCACCGGTTTGTTCACAATCCGGCAAACCACGGTGTGCTATATCGCGTTCAATATCATAATATACACATAAGTTCTCTAACTTATGGCTGCTAACCTCTTTATTCAAAATTCGCGAAAAATATAGTGTATCACTATAGTTATTACTAAAAACCCTTTTATAGGTACTATAATATGCATCATAAACCAAGTTATAGTCGAAATGAACATTATGTCCTACCACCAAATCATCACCGATAAAACCGACGAACTCATTAATCACTTCATGTATCCTAGGACTGTTATTAACCATTGAATCATCAATCCCTGTTAGTGAAACCACAAATGGCAATATAGGGTCACTGGGCTTTATTAAAGTCGTATAAGAGGCCACTGGTTTATAATTTCGATATTTAACACCACTTAACTCTGTAATTTGTGTGTGTTGTGTACTTCGTCCTGTAGTTTCCAAGTCAATTACTGTAAAGTCAGGCACAAAGTGCATTATTTTATTTCCTTTTAACCGCATAAATAAACTCCTTATTCAGAAGTTATTGTATCATAATTGACTACTTAAGTATATCTCCACGCGTAATAACCCCCAGCACTTTCTGATGAGGCTTACCACTCTCACTCACTAAAACCATTCTAAGACCCAAGGCCCGCTCAAACATTCCAAATACTTGCGAGTACGTAGCATCACGCCCCACATAATGCACATCATAGAAATATTCATCATGCAAAGCCACATCACGAATGGTTGTGCTTTTAATCGATATCACATCGTGTTCGATATTCTCTGCCAACCAGTGACTAATCCCATTATCCGATAAGATACCCACTACATTTCCATTCTCATAAATGGGAAATCTAACCATCTTTGTATGCCTAATGGTACTCAAGGGCTTCTCAATGCTCTCGTCAATATCAAAACTAACAACATTACGACTCATATAATCAGATGCTTTCTTATGGATGGGAAGCGCATTATACACCTCCATGGCCATTTCCAAAAGTTCTGGAGTTACTTCAACATAATTATCCACACCATTATGAACCAGGGCATTTCTAATTGTCATCAACACTTCCAAATTACGCCTCTGGTCACGAATAATCGCATCGTTAGTGGTATTAACTAAGCGACTTAGAGGTTCTCTACTATAGTCATTGATACGACGCACATACACTTCGATATTCTCAAAGGTATCTAAAAACTTTGTATTATTCTTCATTTGGATCCAAATACGTGTCGGCATCCAAGCCACAACACGGTCCCCCATATGCTGTATTAGCTTCCACAAACAGCGAAGACTTCGATGCTATATTAAAAGCATCCTTTGGAATATCAAACCACTGCGCTACTTCAAAAACTTGCGGATAACGACCCTTTGCTACCAATTCACCATCAATCTCAAAACTAGGCAACTGCGCCATAGTGTTATACTTCTCATGATCTTCAGCCTTATCATAACGTTTTACTACGACATTATGTTCTTTTAGCACTTCAACCATATCATCAAATCGCTTACGATTAGGATTCGTATTTATACCTAATATTATCGATCCCAACTCTTCTTTTTCTTCATAGACTATTAAAGTTTTCATAAAATACCTACTTTCTCTTACCTAAACTTTATAACTTGAAGTGAGCACTGTCAAGTAAACAAGAACTCATGATATAATACCCATAACGAGGTGATATCATGAGCGGTGAAAAACGAAGAGTTCAAATCCTAAAAGCCATCACAAATTCAAAGACAGCCCTAAGTGCCAACGCCCTAGCCAATACCTATAAAGTGTCCAGGCAAATTATCGTAGGAGATATTGCTTTATTAAGAGCTGGCGGTCACAAGATTATGGCTACACCAAAGGGTTATCTCATTGAAAACAACGACGGACGCTATTACGCAAAAGTGGCTGTTAACCACAACGCCAAAGATACTGAAACAGAACTAAGAGCACTATTAAAGATGGGTGTATATGTCATAGATGTTAGTGTTGATCACCCCATATATGGAGAGATTAGCGGTAACCTAGACTTTAAAACCCACGAAGACATTGATACCTTTATGCATAATATAACCTCAGAAAAAGCGGAACTACTGAGTGTACTTACACAGGGCACTCATATACATACGCTCTCTTGTATCAATAGAGCGCACTTTATTAAAGCTCAAGAAGAACTGGATCGCTTGGGTTTCCTCATTAAAAACATATAAAAACACCAGCTTACCTGGTGTTTTTATATGTTTATTACTTAGCAATATAGGAATTCATAATCCAAAGTTTTTTCTCAACCTTACGCAAGATATCTGTATAAAGGTCGGCACTACCGGGATCATTAAGTTCTTCACATAGGTTTACAATGTGAAGGGCTTGCGATTTTAGCAAATCATAGTCTACGATTAAGGTTTTAAATCCTTCGATACTATTAATGTCTGCATCTTCTAACTCACTCAAACGTGTTGTCTCCAACATTGTCTTTAGATTTCCAATTGGACGATCGCCAATCATTAATAATCTTTCAGCACTCTCATCAATAAACTCTTGAAGTTCATCATAGAAAGCATCCAGTTCCCCGTGAATTGGAATAAAATCAGCACCTTTAATATTCCAGTGAATATTATGTACCTTTTGTGCTAAAACCGTAACATCCGATAGAAAAACGTTCATTGCATGATATAAGTTGTTCATATGTATATCCTCCTATGACCCTATTATATACCCTTAATTATGGGCATACAACTAAAGTACCTATAGGTGTCTTGACACCTATAGAAATACCTAGTAAACTGTGTCATGACACCTATAGGAGGTTCACTATGAAACGAAATACAAGAGTTTTAAACATCGCAATCTCTGGAGTATTAAGTGCTATTGGCATCTTAATCCCCATGATCATGCCTATCAAGATTGTTATTGGTTCCTCAACCTATACGCTAGCCAGTCATGTACCCATCTTTGTAGCAATGTTTGTAAATCCAAGTGTTGGTATCTTTGTTTCACTGACCACAACCTTAGGTTTTTTCTTGGGTGGTTGGCCCTTACCAGTAGTATTACGTGCGCTATCACATATCCTATTTGTTATTCCAGGAGCTCTATATCTTAAGAAATACGAACTAAAAGGTATGACCACAATAATTGTTTTTAACCTAATTATAGCCCTCATCCATGGCTTGGGTGAGTTTAGCATCATTTCACTTTTAAACATAAAGGTTATTACCCCTGAATTACTGGGGTCCTTCTTTCTTTTCCTAGGAATTGGAACGATGATACACTCAACCGTGGATTTCTTCTTATCACTTTCTGTCGTAAAATCATTAAATCTTCACAAAGGCCTGCAATAGAAGTGGTACAATATTGACATATATACTGTGTATGATATTATCAAATAGTCTATTTTAAGGAGTATATCATGTTAAATTTTATTTACGGATTAATATTAATCCTATTTCAGCTTACTATAAGTATTGCTAAGGGACATATTGATGTGTTTCCATCGTTTATTGGTTTTGGTTTAATTGCGATCGCATTTAGAGCCCATAAAGATAAAAGTAAAATCTTTGATGGGATGATTTATCCAACAGCCATCCTTATGGTTCTCACTGCTTTCATGTTTATCACTGATTTATTTGGTATTGTCTTACCGTTTGTTCTTGTAAACAGAATAATTTACTATGTTGTAGTATTAGGTACAGTAGCCGTTGTTTACGGTATTGTCCTTGGCCTTCGAGATCTTGAAGCGGCGTTAAGTTTACATCTTGATTCCGATAGACCCCTAGCAGCTGCACACTATTACGCTATTATCCAACTGGTTATTTTGATTTCACCCTCAGATATTATCACATCCATATCACTTATCGCACGGCTTGTGAGTATAGTGTATCTGGTGTACACTTTATATAAAACGATTGCGCTATACAATCAGAAGAAAGATTTCGGTCAGTAGATCGAAATCTTTTTTATTTTAACAGCTTATTACTACACAACTATGTTATAATGCATTCAAATGAAAGTGAGATGAAAAAACATGAAACAAATATTTAATTTTTCAGCAGGACCTTCCGTCCTTCCCCATGAAGCCTTATTAAAAGCCCAAGAAGAACTCTTAAACTACAACAATTCAGGCATGTCTGTTATGGAGATGAGCCATCGATCTAAAGTATTTGATAAAATTCATAACGACACCATTTCATTACTAAAAGAACTTATGAACATCAGCGATGACTATGAAGTTTTACTTTTACAAGGAGGTGCCAGCTTACAGTTTGCAATGGTTCCCATGAACTTTGCATCCAAGGGTAACGTGTATTATATAGAGGGGGGAACGTGGGGTGATAAGGCGTTTAAAGAAGCGAAAATGCTTGTGGGTGATCGCGCCATCTTACTGGCCAGTTCCAAAGACGATCGCTATTGTAAATTACCGACTATCCCAACTATACCTGGCGATGCAACCTACTTACATATAACCACCAACAACACTGTTGAAGGTACCTGTCTCTTTGATATTCCCAAGACCAAGGTTCCCATTATTGCGGATATGTCTTCGAATATTTTGTCAGTGAACTACGACATAAATGATTTTGATCTGGTCTATGCGGGTGCCCAAAAGAACTTAGGACCCTCAGGGGTTGTAGTTGTTATTGTTAAGAAGGCCCTTCTCAATACCATCGAAGGGTCTATTCCAACCATGTTAGATTATCGTACGCACGTTAAGTCCAACTCCCTATATAATACACCCCCAACCTTTGGTATCTATATGTTGGGTAACGTCCTACAATGGGTTAAGGACAAAGGGGGCCTAGAGGCGATGACTCAAGCAGCGAAGGAAAAATCTGATTTACTCTATAAGACCCTTGATGAGAGTTCCTTGTTTGATACGGCTGTCAAAGGCAAAGATCGCTCCGTCAATAATATCCCCTTCTTTACAGCTTCTGATGACTTGAATAAACTATTCTTAAGTGAGGCAGAAGCACAGGGATTGGTTAACTTAAAAGGCCACCGATTGGTCGGTGGAATGCGCGCTAGCATTTATAATGCTATGCCCATGGCAGGCGTGATAGCCTTATGCAACTTCATTAAAGATTTCGAAAAGAAATACGGAGGACAATAATGTATCAAATTAGAACTTTTAATAATATCGCACCCGAAGGATTAAACCTCTTAGATAAATCCTATGCTCTTAATGAATCCAACCACTACGATGGTATCCTGCTTAGAAGTCAAAACTTACATAATATGGAATTTAGCCCCACTCTAAAAGCAATTGCCCGAGCGGGAGCAGGAGTTAATAATATTCCTTTGGATCGATGCAGTGAAGCTGGGATTGTTGTATTCAACACCCCTGGAGCTAATGCTAACGCTGTAAAGGAATTAGTCTTAGCTTGCATGCTACTGTCTGTACGCCCCATTATCAAAGGGGGGCAGTGGGTTCAAACACTAGAAGGCGATGACATTTCATCACAAGTTGAAGCCAACAAGAAGCAATTCGCGGGTACTGAGCTTGATGGCAAGACCTTGGGTGTCATTGGTTTAGGCAGCATCGGATCACTTGTCGCTAACGATGCCTATCGGTTGGGTATGAATGTACTAGGGTACGACCCCTATGTTTCTGTCAATACAGCCTGGAATATCAGCCGCCGTGTTCACCGTGCCTTATCCTTAGAGGAAGTTCTAGCGCAATCCGATTTTGTTTCACTGCATATTCCTTTACTCAATCAAACTAGAAACATCATTGGCACCCATCAACTTGCGAAAATGAAAGACGATGCGATCCTCCTTAACTTTTCAAGAGGCGGCTTAGTAGACGATGATGCAATTATCGATGCCTTAAATCACAAGACTCTAGGGGCTTACTATACCGATTTCGCAAATGAAAAATTATTACACAATGAAAAGATTATCGTTTTACCTCACTTAGGAGCTTCAACGGAAGAAGCCGAAATTAATTGTGCCAAAGCGGCCGTCAAGACCTTACGATACTTCCTAGAAACAGGCAATATCGTAAACTCGGTGAATTTCCCAAATACTGAGTTATCCTTTAACTCACCCACACGATTTACGCTTATCCATAAAAACATACCCAATATGCTAGGGCAGATATCCAATGTAGCCGCAAATCTTAAAGTTAATATTGATAATATGATTAATAAGAACAGCGGCGATTATGCCTATACCATCGTGGATATAAACGAAACAGATAAGACTCTTATCGATAACCTTAACGACTCTTTCAATAAGATTGATTCCATCATAAAAACACGCGTAATAAGAAATGTTTAACCTAAAGCACCCTCTGGTGCTTTTCTTTTTACGTCAAGTGCAAGTTTTGAAATAAAAGGCCTCAACCAACAATCCAATCTCTCTTATATTATGTGTGTTTGGTATAACTAATAGCGTTTCGTATGTAAAGAAATTGCAAGTGAGATCATCTGTATAATTGATAGGGTAGAACTTCTATAATGTTTAAACAAACATAATATAAAAGGTTCCACCTTTTTCAGACTGTTGACAAAGTATTTATGAAATAAAT
>CAYWUU010000016.1:0-13234 GCA_964461405.1 uncultured Erysipelothrix sp. | reverse complement strand
AAAAAATATAAAGATGTTTTGCTTTTATTGCTGGATCTTTGTGTTGTCGTAGTAGGCTATTATTTAGCACTTTCGATGTACACAAATTTCTCTAGTGATAGATTCGCAGTTTTTAGTGGTAGTATTATTCAAATATTGCTCGTGTTGGGTATCTATATAATAGTTTTTTTTGTGTTTGATTTTAATAGAGTACTTTGGAGCCACATCAGTGTAGGTGAGGGCTTAAGAGTCATGACTGGGAATGTCGTTGCTTCGTTTGCTGTGATGCTTTTAATCAGGTTAGGTATTATTGAAGTGTTGCCACATAGTGTGGCGGGCATTGCTTTTTTTATAGTCACACTAAGCCATGAGATGATTCGGTTCTCTTATCGTGGTTATAGATATCTTCGTAAAAAATTTAGTAAAAATAACGATGGCACGCGTATTTTGGTTTATGGCGGCGGACAAGCGGGTAGTATTCTTATTCGTGAATTTACGACCAGTGATAATATTAAGGGAAATATTATCGGTATTTTGGATGATAATCCTGATATAAAGGGTCGTTATATCTTAGATAAGAAAGTTTTAGGTAGTGGTAAGGACTTGGAAACTGTTATCGAGCGTTATGATATTGAAGAAATCATTGTTGCTATGCCCAGTGTTCCATTGCCAGAACTCCGGACTATTTTGGAAAAGTGTCTTAAAACAGGGATTCCTGTTAAGTCTTTAGGGTCCTTAGAGGACCTTATTAATGATAAGCCGCTGCGTCATAATCTAAATCCAGTAGATATTGTTGATTTATTGGGTCGCAAGGAAATTGTGCTTGATGATACTGAAATATCTAAATCAATTGTGGGTAAGCGTATCTTAGTAACAGGCGGTGCAGGGTCCATTGGTTCGGAACTTGTGCGTCAGATTATTACTTATAAACCCCTTCTTTTAGTGTTATTAGATATAAATGAAAATGGCTTATATGCTATTCAACAGGAAATTAATATTATGCGTCGCGATGGGCGCATTGACGATGCCATCGAGTTGAAGTTTTATGTGGGCACGGTTCGTGATAAAAAATCGGTAGAACGTGTTTTTATGGAAAACCAATTTGATATTGTTTTCCATGCGGCAGCACACAAACATGTTCCTTTAATGGAAACAAGTCCTGCTGAAGCACTCAAGAACAATGTCTTTGGGACGCATAATTTAATTGAGTTAGCTAAGAAATATAAAGTTAAGAAGTTCTTAAACGTATCAACGGATAAGGCTGTTAATCCTACGAATGTTATGGGGGCAACTAAACGCTTTAATGAAATGTTATTGCAGTCGCAGGATTCTAGTGATACTAAGTTTGTTGCGGTTCGATTTGGAAATGTATTGGGATCTAATGGATCGGTTGTGCCTTTGTTTAAGGAACAGATTGCTGCGGGGGGACCCGTCATGGTAACGCATCCTGAAATTATTCGTTATTTCATGACTATTCCAGAGGCAGTTAGCTTAATTCTTGAAGCCACAACATTTGCGAACGGTGGCGAGATTTTTGTATTGGATATGGGGGAACCTGTTAAGATATTGGATCTTGCGAAACGCGTTATAACTTTATCGGGGTATGTACCCAATCGTGATATTGATATATCGTATTCTGGTTTAAGACCGGGTGAGAAATTATATGAGGAGTTGTTGATGTCTGAAGAAGGATTAGAGCGTACGTCTAATAATCTTATTCACGTGGCGAAACCTATTGCGATTGATAAAGACATCTTGATGCAACATTTTAATGCACTGCGTACATTAGTAGATGATTTGGCTCCGATGGAAGAAATCATTGAAACACTTAAGCAGGCTGTTCCGACCTTTAAACATGAGGAAGTTACCGTTTTAATAAGTGAAGAATTTAAAGAAAGTATTGAGACTCTGTAAAAAAACAGAGTATTTTTTAAGTATTTTAGTATATTTCACAAAATCTACTTATGACAAACTACATTAAATTTGATAAAATTGCTATAGGAGTTAATCATGAGTTTAAAATTGAAGAATTTTCTAGGATATTTATTATGTGTTGGCCTGGGTATGATATTAGTCTTACCCGGTTGGGTAGCGAAGCAATTTGGTAATACACCTTTTGATCAAGTCATTTATCTTTGGTTGAGTGATGGGCAAGGGGGTGTTACTGATTTTTCTACGCTTTTTTCTTTCTTTGTGTTTATGGCACCCCCCGTTATTATAATGAGTTTTGTGTATTGGTGGTATCAAAAGCGATTAAAAACAAACCCTACTTATGTGACTAAGTTCTATAAAAAAGGAACAAAGATTAGTTTGGTACTTAAGTTTAGTTTGAAACGCATTTTGATATTTGTGTTGGTCATAGGGATTTATGTCTTCGTGGCTTATGATCGCCATTTGAATATTATTGGGTTCTTTGTGGATAATGTTAAAACGACGGATATTTATGAAACGCATTATGTTGATCCTAAGGATGTTACGATTACCTTTCCAAAAAAGAAACGTAATCTTATTTATATTGTACTTGAGTCCATGGAAACTAATTTTTCTAATATGAATATTGAAGATAAGGATGTTAGTTTGATTCCTGATTTACAAAAACTGAGTGAAGATAACATTTCATTCTCTAATACCAAAGGGTTTGGGGGGGCGAAGCAAGTTCGTGGCACCACATGGACCGCTGGTAGTTTGGTAGGCCAAACGAGTGGAATTCCTATTCAGATTTCTAAGCCTAATACAAGTTTTGGTGAAGAGGGTGGATTCTTGGACGGCCTAACAACCATTGGTGAGGTATTAGAGGATCAGGGATACCATAACTATTTCTTGATTGGATCGGATGCAAGATTTGGTGGGCGTGAAACTTACTTTAAGACCCATGGTAACTATAAGATTATGGATATCAAGTACTATAAGGAAATTGGTAAGATAGATGAGGACTATAATGTTTTCTGGGGCTATGAGGATAAGAAATTATTTGAACATGCTAAGGAAGAGTTATTAGAAATATCTAAGGGATCTCAACCTTTTAATCTAACCATGTTGACGGTAGACTCGCATTTTACGGAAGGTTATGTGGATGAGAGTTGTGATCTTATCTATGAGGAGAATTATCCCAATGCAATTCTTTGTTCGAATAATAAAATCGTTGAGTTTGTGAATTGGATTAAGGCGCAGGATTTCTATGAGAATACAACGGTGATTCTATCTGGAGATCATTATACAATGAATAATGTGTTTGCTCAGGATATGAATAATGAAGAGCGCTCTATCTTTAATACCTTTATTAATGTAGATGTTGATACGTTGGATACAGCTAATTTTATGAAGCGTGATTTTTCAGTTTTGGATATGTTTCCGACTACTTTATCGGCCATAGGTGCTAAGATTGAGGGCGATCGCTTGGGATTGGGTGTTAATTTGTTTTCTCAAGAGAAGACGATAATAGAGGAAATGGGTTTTGATGAATTGGATATTGAGTTAGGTAAACGCTCTGATTTCTATAATAATACCTTTTTTGAACCTAAGAAATAATAAAAGCGAATCTATATTATTTGATTCGCTTTTGTTTTAGATAAGAGTGTATTTAGTATGTATAATAAGAACCAGACCATAAACACTAGGACGATGAAGGCTATAATATAACCTGGGTTTCCAAAGAGTGCCTCTAAGGGTTCTAAGGGTGAACCGGGTGAGGGTGTATTGATAAATAAAAAGTTTGTGTCATATGTTTTATTAATGAAATATACAGGTAGGGCATAAAGGGCTAGTGCACTAGCCACATACTTCATGTTTTTAATGTCCGGTTTTATATCCTGTCCTGCCAGTTGAATTACCACAATTAGTACCAGTAGAATATGTATAATCCAACTGTGTAAGTAATAGAAGTTAAAGTGAACGGGTATATTCCAATCTGGGAATAAAAGCGCTGCTAGGGCTCCTGGCATTACCAACATAAACATGGCATCATTGAGAATGTTTGATGGGCGTCGGCTTTGAATAAAGCTTATGAATACTGAGGCGCCGCAAAGGTGTAGGGGAATATCAGAGACGCGGTGGTATCCGCGAATCATTAGTATCAAGTTTCTAGATAGTTGTAGAAATAAGATGGAATAAGCGATGTACTGTACCATTTTAAGGCGCTTAGGGGTGTCTAGTTTTTTGTAATATGTACTGGCCGCAATAAAGATAAGTGTGGCGAGTATAAGCCATGTTAGGTGGATGGGTCCAAATAACGGTAGGGGTATTTTCCCCCCGAGTTCAATATCGGTTGTAAAGAAGTTGTTCATAGGATCCTCCTTATCTTTATTCTATGTATTTTAGGGGATTTGTAAAGAGAAAATGAAGGGGAAGTGTTAGAATGGGGATAGAGGTGAGGATATGGAAATGTATATGCGTTATGTTAATGACTTAGCCATTGAGAATGTGAAGGTCAAGGGGCATCCCTTTGGGGCGTGTATTGTTTATGAAGGTAAGATTATTGCTGAAGGGGTTAATCAGACGCATTTAGTAATGGATGTAAGTGCTCATGCTGAAATGATTGCTATTCGGAAGGCTCAAAAGGTTTTGAATTCTTTTGATTTATCAAAGTGTACCTTATTTGCTAGTGGTCATCCTTGTCCAATGTGTTTAGGGGCGATTGGATTTACGAATATTAAGACAGTATATTATGGTAATAGTTTGCTGGAGGCTAAAGATGTGGGATTGGGTTTAAGTCTTGATATTTATCAGTATATTAGGAATTTAGATGATGATTTGGGGCTTGAACTGAGGCAGTTAAAGATAGAAGGTAGTGACCCTATGTTGTTTTTTAAGGATAATGCTTAAGTACTTGCCTATTTAGAAGTGTTGTGGTAATATTTATTAGCACTTATCTTAGGTGGTAACCATCTAAGGCGGAAGGAGATTGTCATGAAAAAGGGAATTCACCCACAGTATAACCGTGTTAATGTTGTATGTAGTACATGCGGTAATGAATTTGAAGTAGGATCAACTGCAGAAGATATTAAAGTTGATACATGTTCAAACTGTCACCCATTCTACACTGGTAAACAACGTTTTGCTCAAGCGGCTGGACGTGTTGAACGATTCAATAAGAAATATGGTATAAAGAGTGAAGATTAATCTTCGCTCTTTTTCTAATCTAAAGGGTTTCTAGGATGAAAAGTAAAACAAACTGGATGTATTATACGTATGCCGTAGTGGCGACTGCTTCTTTGGGTGCTCTGATGGCTAATAAAGATTTACTGGGGGTTTTTTCGCCTCTTTTTTTATGGATTTCACTTTCTTTGATGTTATTTGTAGCGCATGAACTTTCTATAATAATTCATGAAGCCGGTCATTTGTGTTTTGGTTTGTGGACGGGATTTTCGTTTGTGAGTTATCGCTATCGTGATATCTTAATCAAGAAAGATGAGCTTGGTAAGTTTTCTGTGCATCGTTATTCTATTCAAGGTACAGGGGGGCAGTGTCTTATGTTGCCTCCGGATAAAGAGGATGTTCCTATTTTCTTGTATAATGCAGGGGGCGTAATTTTCAATAATCTGCAAGCTTTGTTGGCGGTTGTTATAGTAGTACTATTACCAAAGGGTAATGTATTCTCATTGTTTTTGTTGGCTTTGGCCTTTGTGGGGTTATTGGTGGGTTTCTTGAATTGGATGGACGCTAAGGGTCTTATAAATGACGGAAGAAATCATCGTGATTTGAAACGTAGTGAGCGAAGTCGGGAAGCGATGGTGATTGTTTTGCGTGCCCATGCATTATTATCTGAGGGTTATTTGTTGTCGACTTTGAAGTTGGGGGATCATGATTATACTTATTATGATGCGAATGTGGGAATTGAGTATAATCTATTGGCGTTTATGAGTGAAAGTGCTTTTAATAGGTTGGATTTTGATAGGGGTTTTGCGATTTTTGATGTTTTGATGAATTCTACGTTAGGGAGTATGATGGATCATCTGGTGGCTTTGGAGTATTATATGATGTTATTGGTTTATGATGTTGAGAGAGCTAAGTCTTTTTATATTGCGCATCGTCAAAGTATTGATACGGGTCGTAAGTTTGTTAAGAAGCTTCCAAATCATGAGTTGTTGTCTCTATTTGAGGGGGTTTATCTTAGGGGGATGTATGATGAGTCTTTAATGGAAACGTATCTCAGTAAGATTGCTTCTCATCCTTTACCGGGTTCGGTGAATGATAATAATAGAATTTTGGATTTGTTTGCGGATGCTGTTAATAATTTATAGCGTATTTGATTAAAACCCTTATTTTTTATAGGGTTTTTGTATATAATAAACAATAGAGGTGGCTATATGATGTATCATCAGTATAACCCTGGATATCTTGAAGTTATTACAGGGTGTATGTTTGCGGGTAAAACCGAGGAGTTAATCCGTAGGATTAATACGTTGCAGTTTGCGAAGAAGAATGTTTTGGTGTTTAAACCTTCCATTGACAATCGTTATGCAACTGACCATGTGACTTCTCATGCGGGAAGTCAAGTTTTGAGTTATTCAATTAAGGAAGCTACTGAGATTTTGGACTATATTAATGATGATGTTGACGTAGTCGCCATTGATGAGGTTCAATTTTTTGGTAATGATGTAATTTATGTATGTGAACATTTGGCATTACAGGGTATTCGTGTGATGGTAGCGGGTCTTGATATGGACTTTAGGGGTGAGCCATTTGGGGTCATTCCTACGTTATTGACGCATGCTGAGTTTGTGACTAAGTTGACGGCTGTTTGTATGGTATGTGGGTCGCCTGCTACGCGTACGCAGCGGTTAGTGAATGGGGAACCTGCCAGTTATCATGATCCTATAATCATGGTCGGGGCCAGTGAGTCCTATGAAGCTCGGTGTCGTCATCACCATATGGTGGTTGATAAACCGGGTTTAGATAAAAGGAGTGAGTAGTTATGATGAAACAATCTATGCGCGATCGATTGAATACAATCGATAATCGTGATAAAGAAATCAATGAAATGATGATGGATCCCAGTGTTTTAGGGAATCGTCGTGAAATGGCGCGTTTGGGTAAAGAAAAGGTATCGCATGAGAAGACCGTGGATACCTACCATAAGTATTTGGAAGTGGAGAACTTCTATAACCAGGCTCTTGAAATGATGGAGAGTGGGGATGCTGAGTTGGTTGAAATGGCTGAGATGGAATTGGAAGAGCGTGGCACAGTCTTGCAGCAGCTTTTAGAGGAGCTTGAGGTGTTATTAGTACCTAAGGACCCTTCTGATAACCATGATGCGTTAATTGAAATACGTGGTGCTGCTGGGGGCGATGAGGGTAATATCTTTGCGGGTGATTTATACCGTATGTACTCTCGTTATGCTGAAAGTTTGGGTTATAAAGTTTCCGTATTGGAAACGCGTGAATCTGAAGCCGGGGGTTATTCTTTGATCTCCTTTGAAGTTAAGGGCGATGAACCGTATCGTCATTTTAAGTTTGAATCAGGGGCTCATCGTGTTCAACGGGTACCTAAGACTGAAACACAAGGTAGAATTCATACATCTACAGCCACGGTATTAGTTTTGGCGGATGTTGAGGAAGATGAAATTGAAATTGATCCTAATGATTTAACGATTGAAACTCATAGAGCAACAGGTGCTGGAGGTCAGCACGTTAATAAAACGGATTCTGCGGTTAGAATTACCCATAATCCAACGGGTATTAGTGTAAACTGTCAAGATGGTAGATCGCAACATGATAATAAAGATAAAGCCATGCGATTAATTAGAGCGCGTGTGTTTGAGGAAATGGAAAGACGTCGTAATGAAGAAGTAAGTAAAGAACGTTTGAGTAAAGTAGGGGGCGGAGATCGTAGTGAGAAAATCCGTACTTACAATTATCCGCAAAATAGAGTGAGTGATCATCGCATTGGTCTTACGTTACAGAAGTTGGATATCATTATGGAAGGTAAGTTGGATGAGATTGTTGATGCTCTGTTAATTCAGGAACAAAAGGAAATATTGGAGCAGGGATTATGATTCTAAGGGATGTTCTTAAGGAACATACAAAAGCGTGCGAAGAAGCTGGCGTGTACAGTGGTTTTGCGCGTTTTCTTATGTTAGAAATGCTAAGAGATAGGGATTTGGATATGTTTCTTTTAATGGATGATGAAATCGATCCAGATCTTTTAAAAGCGTATGAAGTGAATATGAAGCGTATTTGTAATCATGAACCGATGGGTTATGTATTGGGATATGAGTGGTTCTACGGCTATAAGATTGGGGTTAATGAATCGGTTTTGATTCCGCGTCCTGAAACAGAGGAGTTGGTCGCCAATATCTTATCGTATGTGGATGATTATTATACAAGTCCAATGATTGCGGATGTGGCTTGCGGTAGTGGTGCCATTGGTATCGCGTTATCTAAGGAACTGGGGTTGCCTGTTATTGCTACTGATATTAGTGAGGGGGCCTGTGCAGTTACTGAAGCCAATGCTAAGGCTTTGGATGCTGCTATTACAGTATATCAAGGCGATATGTTGGAACCTCTAATAGAGCGTAATTTGAAGTTTGATATTATTGTATGTAATCCGCCGTATATAAAGAACACAGAACATATAGGTAGATCGGTATTGGAAAATGAACCGCATCTAGCTTTGTTTGGAGGGGAAGACGGGTTGTATTTCTATCGTGTTTTCCTTGAAGGGGTGCATAAGGTGTTAAATGAAGGGGGCTTGTTTGCCTTTGAGATTGGGTTTGATATTGGCGAAGCCGTGGTTAATTTGGTTAGGGTGTTTTATCCAAATGCTAAGATTGAACTTAAACAAGATATGAATCAATTAGACCGTATGGTTTTTGTGAGGGTATAGTATGAAAACAGTTATTTATAGTAAAGAGGATGTTGATGCCATAGTTTCGGTGTTAGTAGAGGGGGGAATGGTTGCCATTCCTACTGATACTGTGTATGGATTAGCCATATCAAGTAAAGATGCGCGTTTGTATTCTAAGCTTAAGGAAACTAAGGGTCGTCCTGACTCAAAACCGTTTCCTTTGATGGTTTCTAATTTTGATCAATTGGAGCGTTTGGTTGAGTTGAATGATGTTCAGCGTCATTTGGTGCATACCTTTATGCCAGGACCGGTTACGTTTATCTTTAAGAAGAAACCTGAAGTTTTCCCATTTATTGGAGATACGTTAGGTATTCGAATGGCTGATGATACTTGGGTTATTTCGCTATTGGATAAAGTAGGGGCTGTGTGGTTGCCTTCTGCTAATTTGTCGGGTGAGAAAACAGGGATATCTTCTACGGAGGTATTATCGCAGTTGTCTGGGCTAATTGATGGGGTAGTTGCGGGGGAGTCTTTGAACAAGGAGTCTTCTAGTGTCTTTGATATTAGTGGCGATGGTGTTGTTGAGTTGCGTAAGGGTGTTGTTTCTCTTGAGGAAATCTTGAAAGAGTATAACAAGAATGCGTAAAAAGGTGTATAATCAATAATAAGTGAGGAGGGTGTAGAGATGAAAGATTTAGCAATCAAAGAGGCCATTGAGCTTGAAGCGTTGCGTCAACTTGAGCATATTGAGTTAATCGCTTCTGAAAACTATGTGTCTGAGGATGTGTATGAGGCGGTTGGTTCGGTTCTTACCAATAAATATGCTGAAGGCTATCCTGGTAAGCGTTACTATGGTGGCTGTGAGTATGTTGATATTGTTGAGAATTTAGCTATAGATCGATTGAAGGAACTTTATGGGGCTGAGCATGCGAATGTGCAACCGCATAGTGGTTCGCAAGCAAATATGGCTGTGTACTTAACAATCTTAGACCACGGTGATGTGGTATTGGGAATGGATTTGAATGCGGGGGGTCATTTGACTCATGGGCATCAGTTGAATTTCTCTGGAATAAATTATACGTTCTTTGGTTATGGGGTTGATCCTGTAACGGAGATGATCGATTATGAGGAAGTATTGCGCATGGCTAAGCAGGTTCAACCTAAGTTAATTGTGGCCGGTGCGAGTGCTTATGCTCGTACGCTTGATTTTAAGAAGTTTAGGGAAATTGCTGATGAAGTGGGTGCGTATCTAATGGTAGATATGGCTCATATTGCTGGTCCCATAGCAGCAGGTCTTCATCCTTCACCTGTTCCTTATGCGGATTTTGTGACCAGTACAACTCATAAGACGCTACGGGGTCCTAGAGGGGGCATTATTCTTTGCAAGAGTGAATATGCGAAGAAACTTGATCGTAGTGTATTTCCTGGGGTACAAGGGGGTCCATTGATGCATGTGATTGCGGGTAAAGCGGTGGCTTTTTATGAAGCGCTTCAACCGGAGTTTAAGGTGTATCAAGAGAATGTGCTTAAGAATATTAAAGCATTGAGTGATACGTTGGTTTCACTGGGGTATCGTATTGTGAGTGGTGGAACGGATAATCATTTATTGTTGGTTGATGTTAAGAACTCTCTAAATATTACGGGTGCTCATGCTGAGTTAATTTTAGGTAAAGTGGGTATCACCGTTAATAAGAATGCTATTCCTTTTGATAAGGAAAGACCGTTTGTGACGAGTGGTATTAGATTGGGAAGTCCGGCGATGACCAGTCGTGGTTTTGATGAAGAGGCTTTTCGTAAGGTAGCGCATTGGATTCATCGTGCGTTATCGAATCATGAAGATGAAGCAGTATTAAAAGAAATAGAAGCGGAAGTGAAGTCTTTTACGAGACAATTTCCAGTAAGAGGAGAAAGAGATTAATGGTTACTGTATTGAATCACCCTTTAATTACGCATAAGATTACACAAATGCGTAAAGAGGAAACTAAAACTAAGAATTTTCGTCAAAATCTTGATGAAGTAGCGGGCTTAATGGCCTATGAGATTACGCGTGATATTAAGTTATCACCTGTTACAATTACAACGCCTGTTGCGGTATGCGATACGTATGAGTTAACGAAGGATATTGTTTTGGTACCTATTTTGCGTGCCGGTCTGGGTATGGTAGATGGTATTTTGAATTTGATTCCTACGGCTAAAGTAGGTCATATTGGTGTTTATCGTGATGAAGAAACACTCTTACCTCATGAGTATTTTGCGAAGTTCCCTGAGAATCTTTCGGAAGCTGAAGTGATGGTATTAGACCCTATGTTGGCTACTGGTGGATCGGCTGATGCTGCGATTGAAATGGTTAAAGCGCGCGGGGCTAAGTCCATTAAGTTGGTATGTATTGTAGCCGCTCCTGAGGGTGTTGAATTAATTAGAAAAAATCATCCAGATGTGGATATTTATCTAGGTGCCCTTGATGAGAAATTAAATGATAAAGGTTATATTTTACCGGGTCTAGGGGATGCGGGCGATAGAATCTTTGGTACTAAGTAAAGTTAGAGAGTTTAATCAATATGATTAGACTCTTTTTGTTATAATAAATATAAATGAGGTGTTGTTGATGAGAAAGTATTCCCTTAAGTTGTTAAGTAGTATGAAATCTAAGGCGTATCGTAGTAATGTGGATGGATTGGATGTTTTAATTAAGCCTGTGCCGGATAGGGATGCTTTGGGGGTCATGGATCCTAGGGTGTATGAGGAGTCTAGGATGGCCTTGTTGACGCAGTATATGGTCCCTTCTTTCTATCCTAAAGTAGCTGATGTGGTTATTGATAAGATAAGTAGTGTGAGTGCTTCTAAAGCTAGCATAAGTATTCATGATAAAGTGGTTATTAAAAAGGTTGTGGACGTTGGGGGTATGGATATGCATATCTTTATGCCCAGTACGATTTTTAATACGGTTCCTATTTTATATTTTGTGCATGGTGGGGGCTATTGGAGTGGTAGTACAGAGGTTATAGAGGACGCCATGAAGTTGTTGGTGAGTACCTATGATGTGGTGGTTTTTTCCTTGGATTATCGATTGGCACCTCATCATCCTGTTCCTACTGGTCATAAAGATTGTAAGCATGGTTTGGATTGGGCCTTTGAAAATGCTCATCTTTATCAAGGGGATGTGGATAAGTTATTTGTGGGTGGCGATAGTGCCGGGGGTAATATTGCGATTTACTTAAGTGAAGATCCTAGAATTAAGGGGCAGATATTATTATATCCCAGCGTGAGTTTTAATGATGACTCGTTATTTGATATACGCAAGTATGAAATTAATAAGAAGGAGTCGCGTGTTATTAAGGCTTCGATTCGTAGTTTGAAGAAATCTTTGGATTTAATGGTGACGGTGGTGACTAGTGATGATGAAGTATTGTCTCCTTTAGTTTATGAGGTTAAGCGTCAGTTGCCTACTTTTATGGCTTTGGGATCGTTTGATGTTCTTAAGTTCGAAGGGTTGGCATATGCTAAAAAGTTAGATGATATTGATGTGATTATATATGAAGGGGTATCGCATGCTTTTATCGATAAAGTGGGTATTTTAGTACAAAGTGAAGATTGTGTTTATGAAATGGGTGACTTTATATTAAATGTGTTAAGTCGCTAGTGATATTGTTGTGAAAATAAACTTGAATTGTGGAAAATTTCAGGTGTTTAGTGTATTATATCAAGTGAACATAATTATTTATGTATGATAGCTATTGCGATTGGTAGTATGGTTTGTAGGTGATAGAATGATTTGGATTAGAATTGGAGTTCATCTTATATCGTTTGTGGTCTCTTTCTATCTAATTATGGGATTGGATTTGACGCGCTTTGTGCGTAAGGGACATGGTAATAAAATACAGTTACTTTACGTATTCTTAGCAATGGCCCTGGGTTATTTAGTAGCTCAGTTTGTATTAAACTTATCAGTTAGTTATTAAGTTAGAAGGAGAATTAGATGTTTAATAAATCAGTTGGAATTGACTTGGGAACGGCTAACGTTCTTATTTATATTAAAGGTGAAGGGGTAGTTCTTGATGAGCCTTCTGTTGTTTCTATTGATGCTCACACTAAAAAGTGTTTAGCAGTTGGTATGGAAGCTAAGAAGATGTTGGGGAGAACTCCGGGGCGTATTATTGCGGTTAGACCGATGAAGGATGGCGTAATTGCAGATTTTGAAATTACGGAAATGATGTTGCAGTTCTTTATCAAGAAATTAAAAATTAAGGGAATGTTTTCTAGACCAAATATCTTGATTTGTTGTCCAAGTAATATTACCTCAGTTGAGCGTAATGCGATTAGTGATGCAGCGTATAGAATTGGTGCGAAGCATGTGTTTATTGAAGAAGAACCTAAGGTAGCTGCTATTGGGGCTAAGTTGGATATTTCTCAACCTACTGGATCGATGGTATTGGATATAGGTGGGGGAACCACAGATGTTGCTATCTTATCT
>CAYWUU010000015.1:5113-14241 GCA_964461405.1 uncultured Erysipelothrix sp. | reverse complement strand
AATACTTTGTCAACAGTCTGAAAAACACTCCCGCGGGAGTGTTTCTTTTTATCTAATCACAATTTCAGTATCTTTATCAAAGAAATGCGCTTTATTTAAGTTAAAGGATAACTCAATAACCTCACCAGGCGTGTATAAATCTTGCGATCCAACGCGAGAAATAAACTCATGCTCACCAATTGTTGAATACAACATGGTCTCAGCCCCCAATAGTTCAGAAACAGCGACCTTAGACTTAACAATTGATTCAGGATTTGATTCCAATACTAAAGGAGCATTATGAATATCTTCAGGTCTAATACCAAAGATTAAATCCTTACCTTCATAGCCGCTGTCCTTAAGCATCTTGCACTTACCTTCTGGTAAGCTTAACTTAAAGTCATGACCGTCTGTAATATAACCATTTTCATAACGAACATTAAAGAAGTTCATCGCTGGAGATCCAATAAATCCAGCCACAAATACGTTATCTGGTTTATTGTATACTTCCTTAGGCGTTCCCACTTGTTGGATAAATCCACCTTTCATAATAACAATACGATCGGCCATGGTCATCGCTTCCGTTTGGTCATGGGTAACATATACTGTAGTCGTACCTAAACGTTGGTGCAACTTCGCAATCTCAGCACGCATGGCAACACGCAATTTAGCATCCAAGTTACTTAAAGGCTCATCCATTAAGAATACCTGAGCGTTTCGCACAATCGCTCTACCTAAGGCAACCCGTTGACGCTCGCCCCCAGATAAAGCCGCTGGTTTTCTATCTAAGTAATTGGATAGTCCTAAGATTTCTGCAGCATCTTTAACCAAAACATCAATTTCATCCTTAGGCATCTTGCGTAATTTTAAACCAAAAGACATATTGTCATAGACAGTCATATGTGGATATAGCGCGTAGTTTTGGAAAACCATCGCAATATCTCTATCCTTAGGTTCAACATCGTTAACCAAACGATCCCCAATATAAATTTCACCAGAAGTAATATCTTCTAAACCTGCAATCATTCTAAGTGTTGTTGATTTACCACATCCTGAAGGACCAACAAACACAATAAACTCAGAGTCTTCAATCTCTAAATTAAAGTCTGTAACTGAATACTTGTCGTTACCATCATAACGCTTATGAATATTTTTTAATGTAATACTAGCCATAATAGCCTCCTTGTAATTACTACTATTATAATTTCTATGGAAAATATATGATATAGTTAATGTGCACAAAGAAAAGAGAGGCACATATGATACCTTTACACACTACTTTACATTGCATAACCAAAGTAGATAATACGATGATTATCGATAGCTTAAAAGATTATTTGGGAGCCACAGACTTTAAACGCGTCAGTGCCCATCACGTAATCTTTATCCTTGATAAAAGAATAAACTTTGATGAATCGATGGAAACCTTTGAACTTTTCCAAGATGATCTGGGTACTAAATTATATCTTTATAGTGGATTTGTATACGATTCACTGGACTTAATCCAAACAGAAATCAATATGTTAGCGACGATTTCGCATCAGTTTCTCTATACGTCTTTATATGAAGTATATATTAATACCAATCTGATTGCGTCGGGTTTAGATGCTACCCTTTTCTGGCCCCTCATTAATATCATTCATGAAGATCATGAAACACTAAACCTCATCAAAAAACTTTGGGAGACGCAAGGTAATATAGCGCAAAGCGCCAGTGAACTCTATATTCATCGCAATACCCTTATCTATCGCATTGATAAATTCAAAGAAGTCTATTTAATAGATTTAAAGAATCCCTTTGAGCTTTTGATCATGTACTTACTTTCAAATATTACCCATCCCTAAGTTCTTCAAAGATTTGCTTAATATAGCGCTTTCAATATGGTATGATGAATGAGTATTGACTTTTTTGGAGGATAACATGATATCAAAGAAAAATATAATCGTCATTGCGATGGGGTGTCTGGCAGCGGCTGCCATGGGAACCTCCGTAAATGCCATGGGCGTGTTCTACTTACCGGTTTCCCAAAGTCTGGGTGTTAGTACTGGACAATTTGGCGTCCATACGACGCTCATGATGCTAACGATGGCCTTTACAGGCTTGGCTTTACCTAAGTTACTTAAGAAGTATTCTATTGTACAGTTGGTTTCTACGGGAATGGTATTGGCAGCCTCATCAACATTCTTAATGGGACTTTCCACAAATCTCTATGCCTTTTACGCTTTAGGGATTATTAAGGGGATTGGAATTCCATTTTACTCAATGATTGTGATAATGCCCATAGTTAATAACTGGATTACCCTAAATAAAGGGATGTATACCAGTATTATTGTTAGTTTTAGTGGTTTAGTAGGGGCCTTTGCGTCCTATTTATTTGGAGAGATTATCATTATGTTTGGATGGCAAGTGGGTTATTTTGTGGCGGCAGCCTCCATCATAATCTTATGCTTACCTACTTTATTATTTAGAGTTGAATTAACTCCGGATGCTCATAATGAGGATAGCGCAGCATCAAGTAAGCCAACACCGTTTAATAAGAGAACGTTGCGATACTTTAACTTCGTAGTGTTCGCTTTCTTGATTAATTTCATTTGTGGATTTGTTCAATACCTACCGGCTTATGCAGATTCAGTGGGTGTAGCGGCTTCTATAGGGGTATTGATGTTGTCGATGGCTCAGATGGGAAATGTATCGTCTAAGTTATTAATTGGCTTTGTGGTGGATTGGATTGGATCGTATAAATCAACCCTCGTCCTCATCATGTTAGGGCTTATATCCACCCTACTGCTTTATACAGGAATAGCTTCAGTATTCCTAGTTTCGTCCTTTGTCTTTGGGGTAATTTATGCCAGTGCCTCTGTTAGTATTCCCTTGCTCACTGAGCACTACTTTAGTAAAGAACACTTTGTGGTAGCGTATGCGACCATTAATATGGTGATGAATATTGGAAGTGCCCTGTCTCAGTCTGTTTATGGGTTCTTATATGACTTCTTTGGAAGCTATGGCAGTGTCCTACTGATTGTTGGATTCTTATATATTATGACCTTAGTTTTAGTATCCATGGTTAACTTTAGTAAACAACGCGCATAAGGTGCGTTGTTTTTGTTATAATAGACAAAAGCAACTACCAATTGACAAAGTTACTAATCCAAGTTGGTAGTTAGCAACCACAATACTTAGTATTCTAGTACTAGAAAGGGTTTGGTATATCCAAACTATGGTGAAGATTATGATCCTTGCTGATAAAATTGCATTACATAGAAAAAATGCGGGTTGGTCTCAAGAAGAATTTGCTTATAAGATGAATGTTTCAAGACAAGCTGTCTCTAAATGGGAACAGGCGCAATCGACTCCAGATCTTGATAAGATTTTATTAATGGCGAAGCTTTTTGGAGTAACTACTGATTATCTTCTCAAAGATACAGTTGAGGAAGCTGAGTTCTTAGACTATGACGAAGTGGGAGTGCGTCGTATTTCAATGCAAGAAGCCCATACATTTCTGGATGTGACTGAGAGTATTAGAAAACCCATGGCTTTTGGGGTGGCCTTAGTCATCCTTTCCCCCATATCTGTATTACTTTTAGAAAAGACGCATGTGGAGATCGGTCTAACAATTTTAATTCTCATGGTTGCTGTTGCTGTATTTCTATTTATTGTCAACGGTTTGAAATTCAATCAATATGAGTACTTGGAAAAAGAAGTCTTTGAACTGGAGTATGGCGTTGAAAGCATGATCTTGCAAAAGATGGAACAATATCGTTCAACCTATATTTCGCTATTAGCGGGCGGCGTTATCCTATGTATCTTAAGTGTTATTCCCGTTTTTCTTAGTGAAATGCTTCCTACTGAAGAGTTGGGTGTTGTATTATTGTTGATGATTGTATCCTGTGGTACTTATTTATTAGTGAGTAATCAATTGAAATGGAGTGCTTTTAAGAAGTTACTTCAACAAGATGATTACGATAAGAAGCATAAGAAAGCCAACTCGCTGTTAGAACCTATCGCTGGGGTCTATTGGACTTTAGCCACTGCACTATATTTATTTATTAGTTTCACTAAAAATAACTGGGCTGAGTCGTGGATCATTTGGCCTGTAGCGGGTGTTTTATTTGCGACTATCAGTATTATTGTGACAAGCTTTGAAAAATCAAAATGACATTAAAAAAAGCCCCTAATTTGGGGCTTTTTGTTTATTAAAATAGACGGCTATTATAGCCCACTTCACTATTGCGAGCCGCATAATAGATGGCGTAGAATCTAAATAAATAATATAAGATTGTATTTAGGAAACCATAGAGACTAAAGTTACGAATCATAACATCAAATCTAATGATATAGTTGATTAGAATGGAACTGATGATACTTTGAATACTAAGGCCGCCAAAATTAGCAAGATAAGGATAGATATCGGCGGATAGAACCATGATGATTCCACTTAGGGCTCCGATAATCACAAATTCTTTACCCACGCCTTTTCCAAATCGTTGAATAATCATGCCTAAGCCAATACCTAGGAAGATATAAACAATTGAAAATTCAATTCTAATTCTTAGCATGTCATAGAGTGTGGCATAGAGTATACCAATCACAAATCCAGCAACTGGACCGACAATACTTGCTACTATAATACGCTGAGTTCTACTGACTGGACGCAAAGGGTTAAACATAAATAAATCACTCCTAACATGATTTATTATATCATGTCAGGCGTGATTTTTATATAGCTATTTAGAACGCAGGAGTAAACCAACGGCCTCATCAACCTCATCTATCTCAATGCCATAGCGTTCTTCAATATTATTAATTAAGTTCTCAGTAGTCATCAAAGCAATGGTCTTATCAATACTTGATCGAATCGCACTGAGTTGTGTAACTACATCGTTGCAACTGCGCTCATCTTCCATCATACTTAAGACGCCTGCCATTTGACCTTGAGCTCGCTTAAGTCTGTTTTGAAGCTCTGGACTACACTTCATTAGAGAACTCCTTCCTCTACTAATTTAGAATATAACATATGGGAGCCGTTAAAGTTACGAACCTTAAATCCGGCTTCTCTTAGGATTACTTCAGCGTTATAGCTGGTTTGTCCACTATCGCAGAATACGACAATGTCTTTATCTTGCGGGAGCTTATACATATTGCAACGGATACTATCCAAAGGCATACGGATTGATCCAGGTAGCGAAGGAGCATTTTCACTTAGGTTATTTCTAACATCCACAAAGAGAACACCCGCATCCATTAAGTCTTTTACTTCATGCCATTGAACGGTTTGAGTTTGGCCTTCAATTAAGTTTTGAGCCACATAGCCCGCCATATTTACAACATCCTTAGCTGAACCATACGGGGGCGCATAGGTAAACTCAAGTTCTTGTAGATCCACTACACTTAAGCCGGCTTTAATAGCTGTCGCGATAATATCAATGCGCTTATCAACGCCCTTAGCCCCAAAGGCTTGTGCTCCTAGTATTTCATGAGTTTTCTTATCAAAGATTACTTTTAAACGAATGGGCGTAGCATTTGGGAAATACCCTGCATGGTCTCTTCCGTTTAAATGCAAGACATGATAGTCTCTGTTTTCTAATTGGCGTTCATTTAATCCAGTGGAAGCAAACGTTAAGTCAAAGATACGCACAATGGCCGTACCCAGTGATCCTTTATTTTTACTACCTAATCCATTTAAGATATCGGCCAACTGGCGCCCTTGGCGATTGGCTGGTGAAGCCAGTGCAATCATCGCATCTTCTTTAGTAATATTATGCTTAACAATGATGGCATCACCCACTGCATAAATATCTTCTTCTGATGTTTGATAGTTTTCATCGACTAGAATACCACCGCGCATACCCAACTCAATTCCTGCTTCTTTCGCAATATCTGTGGCTGGTATAACGCCCACTGACATAATGACTAAGTCAGCATCAATAGAGGTCCCATCTTCTAAGATACCTTGATGGCCCTCAAACTTAGTAATGGAGGTATTGGTATAGACATGAACGCCATGGCGTTTTAATTCAGAAGAGGCATAAGCAGCCATTTCGACATCAAAGGGCGGAAGTACATGCGGTGCTTTTTCAACAATGGACACATCCAATCCGCGTTGTTTTAAACTCTCTGCCATTTCAAGTCCAATAAACCCGGCGCCAATTACGACAGCACTCTTAGGATTGGTGTCTTCAATATACTGAGTTATGCCATCTACATCGGGAATATTACGGACGGTAAAAATACCTTTTCTTTGATCCATCCCTTCGATATTTAAAAGAAATGGATGGGCACCTGGTGATAAGACCAAGGTATCATAATCAATGCGATGGTCTTCTCCCATAGATTTAGCGATAATATATTTCTCTTTTGCATTAAGGGCGATAACTTCATGGTTCTCTCTAACATCTAATTGAAAGCGTGCTTGAAGCATTTCTTTTTTAGCTACCAATAACGCCTTGCGATCTTCAATTTCACCTGAAATATAGTATGGTAAACCACAGTTCGCAAAGGATACATACGGTCCCTTGTCCAGTACAATAATTTCATCTTTTTGATTTAAACGGCGATAGCGGGTCGCAAAACTCATGCCCCCAGCTACCCCCCCTACAACAACAATACGCTTAGCGTCCATAGGTCATCATGCCTCCTTTAATATTGATAGCATCCACACCCTTAGCACGTAAATACTTTACCGCTTGGGCGCTTCTATTCCCTGATGCACAGGTTACATATACTTTATCCGTATCTTTATAATTCTCAATTTGACTTAAGGGTATATTCTTTGTGCCCTTAGCATGAAACTCCTTATATTCGTAGGTCTCTCTTACATCAATTACTTTGGCCCCTTTTTCAATGTCATTCCAATTTACTGTGGGTATTTTATTAAAAAACATAGTTATTTTCTCCTTTTAGCAATACATCCAGTATACCCCCGGGGGTATATAGGAATCAATACAAATGCTCAATAAAGGATTTAAATACCTCATAATCCGATTCCCGATAGTAATCTTTCAATAAGACAGCTTTTGGACTACCATAGAGTTGCATACCATACCTGGGAACTAAGTAGGTGCCACTTGGATGCGATCCTAAAATGGCTTCAAGAGCCCCTTGTGCTCCCAATGATGGGGGTTGGGCAAGAAGACGGGTAGAAAAGCGAAGCACATCTTTCATGGACCCTGCTTTTCTACCTTCAAAGATATCCGTCTTACTATAACCTGGATGGGTCCCCACGACCTTTACATAATCCATAAAATAGCGGCTCAATAAAACGCAGCCGTATTTACTTTGTGCATACGATTTAGTTGGCAAGTTCCCCTTTATACTCTCCATATTTAAAGAGATACCATGCCCCGCAATACTATTCATAAAAACAATACACGCCACGTGATTTAAGAGTTTCTTACTCAGTATATAGGGACCCAAAGTATTGGTGACCCAGACACGATCAAAACTATGGCCCATAAAATCAATGACACCATATGCGTTATTATATATACCGGCATTATTAACTAAGACATCAACACGGCCATATTTACTTAGGATTACCTCCACAAAACTTTCGATACTTTTCTCGCTGGTGAGATCTAAACTAAGCACATCAAAACTACCCTCTAAGTGCTTAATAGCTTCATGCCCTCTATTTACATCTCTTACCGCCAGTATAATATGACAATCCTTTAAACCCTTAACGATTTCCAGTCCCAAACCGCGGTTGGCGCCGGTTACTATTATTTTTTTCATACTTTACTCCTATTAAAAAAGCATCCTAAGGATGCCTATTTTATAACTTGAATCGCAAGGCAATGCGGGCCACCTTGTGTAATAAATGCACACGATAACTCTTCCACAAATACCCGTTCAACATTAAAGCGTTCTTTAATTCTATCAACTACTAAAGCCGCTTGTTCGGCTACATCGTTATGACTAACACAGAAACGATAGTCTTTACCAATACCCAAATGCTCCAAGTGTTCCAATACTTTATTAACACCAATACTAAAATTACGTCCCACTGAGAACTTCTCAATGCGTGTTCCATCTTCCGATTGCATTACCACAGGTTGGATACGCAATAATCCACTTAAAGTGGCGGCCATGCTAGTAAGACGACCCCCGCGCTTTAAAAACTCAAAGTCTTGTGGGAATAAGAAACTAATGGACGTTTCAATCTTCTCATAACACATTGCTACAATATCCTTAAAGGACGATCCAGCATCGCGCATGGCAATAGCATCCTCTACTAATAGACGATGTGGTATTGATAATGTTTTGGAGTTAATAACTTCAATATTATCACGTCCTGTCATTTTCGCAGCTGATAAGCAGGTTTGATAAGCCCCTGATAATCCATCCGCTATGCAAATCACAAGAATTTCATCGTCCGCATATTTTTCAAATAAATCAATATACTCCCCGACAGGCGGTTGCGATGAAGTGGGAACGTTTCCCTGGTTTATGATTTCCACAAACTCCTTCGCATTTATTTCCTCGTACTCTCGATACGTTTTATTGTTGATAGTCACAGCCAAAGGTACCACATCGATATCCAAAGCCTTCCCCTGCTCAACAGTCCATAACGTAGAACTGTCCACAATTATTCTCACCATAGCTCCTCCTATTTAAATACATTTTACCACAATATAGCGCCTAATACGCAAATACTTTTACTTTACTTGAATTCACAAAAAACTTGCTATAAACTAAAACTAACAAGGAGGGAATTTAGATGAATTATACTCAGGACATGCGTAAT
Organism: uncultured Erysipelothrix sp.; assembly: GCA_964461405.1. Taxonomy (GTDB): domain Bacteria; phylum Bacillota_I; class Bacilli_A; order Erysipelotrichales; family Erysipelotrichaceae; genus Erysipelothrix. The sequence goes on along the minus strand of CAYWUU010000015.1, from coordinate 5,519 downwards.
TATTTTAACACCCACCAAACCTTAGATTATCAATTTAGAGTCAAGGCCCTCAAAGACCTAAAAGCGTCCATTCATAAGTATGAGAAGGATATTTTCAAAGCCCTAAAAAGCGACTTAAACCGCAGTGATTATGAGACCTTTATGACAGAGTTGGGATTGGTTTACGCTGAAATCACCCATACCCTTAAGCACCTAAGATTATGGATGCGACCCAAACGTAAGTTAACGGGAATCTCGGGATTTCCAGGAAGTTCCTATCAACTCACTGCGCCCTATGGCCTAGCCCTTATTATTTCACCTTGGAACTATCCTATTTACTTAACGTTTATGCCTTTAATAGGAGCCATAGCAGCGGGAAATTGTGCTATTATCAAGCCCTCAGAACTTTCCACTCATACCAGTGATA
>CAYWUU010000015.1:0-5103 GCA_964461405.1 uncultured Erysipelothrix sp. | reverse complement strand
ACGATCATTTTAAATACATTTGACCCAAACTATATTAAAGTTGTTCAGGGTGACAAAGATATTACTACTAAACTCTTAACAGAGCGCTTTGATTATATTTTCTTCACCGGTTCTACCAAGGTCGGAAAAATAGTCATGGAGGCTGCGTCCAAACACTTAACACCCGTTACTTTGGAACTAGGGGGAAAGAATCCTTGTTTATTAACGGAAGGCATTAATATTCAAGAGGCTGCCAAAAAGATTGCCTTTGGTAAGGTATTAAATAGCGGTCAAATTTGTATTTCACCGGATTATGTCTTATTGCATAGTTCCCAACTTATTGACTTCACTACCTATTTCAATAAGTATGTGTTTGATTTCCTAGGAAATCCCCTTTTTCATAAAGACTATCCAAAGATTATTAACACCGATCACTATAATCGGTTAAAGTCTCTATTGAAAGCCAATACCATTCACTCCGGGGGCAATTATAACGATGAAACCCTGAGCATCGAGCCCACCTTAATCCTAAACCCCAAACTCGACTCTGCCCTTATGCAAGAGGAAATCTTTGGGCCTATTTTACCCCTTCTCACCTATGATACAATCGATGAAGCGCTATCTATTATCGAGTCTAAAGAAAAACCCTTGGCTTTCTACTTATTTACTAAGGATAAAAACATAGAGAAAACCTTATTAAATACCCTGAGTTTTGGGGGTGCCAGTATTAACGATGTGATCATGCATATTAACGCAAAGGGCTTAGCATTTGGGGGTGTGGGTGAAAGTGGCATGGGTTCGTATCATGGCATTCATTCATTTAATACGTTCTCGCACACAAAAAACATATATAAAAAGCACAGAGGATTCACTAATCCCATGCGCTTTAGACCCTATAACACTAAAAAACTTAATATCCTAAGGCAAATTTTCAAATAATTCTAGGGGTTTTCCTGTTTCATAAACTTGCTTCGCAAGGTCAACGCCTAAATAACGAAGGTGCCACGGTTCATCTAAAAAGCCCGTAATGGATTCATACTTGCCTTCATAGCGAATAATGAATCCATAATTATGGGCGTTTTCTTTTACCCAATCACTATGAGGTGTAGCACCAAAGTCATCCATCGTTCCACCTTTCGCAATAATATCCAACGCCAAACCCGCATTATGTTCCGAAGCTCCAGCGGGGGCAACAGAGCGACGCGCTTCTTCAATCCCCTGCTTTTTTGCGTACCTGTCAAAATTATCTTGTTGGTATTTCATCGTTCGATACGATGACATCACCTGTATTTCAAGCTCCATAGTATGATAAAGATCATCCGCCATTAATATAAAAGCATCCACAACTTCAGGTCTGGCTTTCATGCCACTTCTAGAAGCATACTTCCCACTAATATCCTTTAGCTCTGGAACATAATCATCCGGAAGATACCTATTTTTATTGATTAATACACTCAAACTATCTGGATTACTCACATAGAACTTTGGATCTTCTTTGGGTTTCTCAACCGGATTCTTATCCACCACTACAGGCTTCTCTTCTGGCTTCTTATCCACCACAATAGGCTTCTCTTCTGGCTTCTTATCCACCACTACCGGCTTCTCTTCTGGGTTCTTATCCACAACCAAGGGTTTCTTGGGAAGATCAAGAGGTTTTGGATAGATTGGTATCGCTAATTCAGACTCCCTAGTACACCACACTAATACCACCATGAGAATTACAGTTAACATTTTCATAATATCGCTCCCATTTATAAGTATGTCATTCGCGGTGATTATCCTAGTTTTTATTCCTCTGAATACGTTGCATCAATAAGGGCATCACGATCGTTTAAGATTATGGTACGTTGGCCTTCCATGGTAATAATGCCTTCATTTTGAAAGGCTGATAGTTTTCTACTTAGGCTCTCTTGGCTGGTACCTATTTGTGAGGCCAAGTCTCCCTTGTTCATTGGTAACTCAATGCGGTCCTTATCGCCTAATAATTCAAGTAAGGCTGAGGATACGCGTTGGGTAACATTACTTAGGTTAATACTCTCAATCGTATTTTCTGCTTTATCAAGGCGGCGACTCATGACATCCAACATTTTAAGTGCGATTGAAGCGTTTTTAGTCACAATCTCTTTTAAATCATTGGAAGCTATCGTACATACAGTGGCCTCTTCGATAACATCGGCATTGTCTGTGTGTTCGACATCGCTAAAGAGCGAAAGTTCGCCTAAAAAATCGCCAGGTCCAACAACGCGTAGGACTTGTTCCTTGCCGTTGATATTAAGACGTGATATGCGAATCTTGCCTTTATAGATAACATAAAGGGCATCGCCGTGGTCGCCGGATCTATAAATGGTTTCACCTTTTTTATAGTTCTTGGTTTTGGCAATCATATAGATGGCCTCTAGTTCTTCATCATTTAAATGCTTGAAAATATCCACCGTTTCAACACAGTTCAGGGGTTCATTGTGATTACAATGGGCCATAGTATCCCTCCTTTGATTTCTATCTATACGGTAAATCAAATCCATAAAAAGTGCAAGACTATTAATCTTGCACCTTCATTTGCTCTTAACATTATATCGTAAGAGTCGCATACCATTTAGGATGACCACCAGGATACTTCCCTCGTGGACTAGCATGCCAATGGACATATTCATCCATGAACTAAATAATACACTAATAAGTAAGATCGCAACCACACCCAGCGCTATGATAATATTTTGTTTCATATTTCTAGCGGTGGCTTTGGTTAGGCCAAGGGCATGGGGGAGTTTATTGAAGTCTGAGTTCATTAAGACCACGTCGGATGTTTCAATCGCAACATCGGTTCCTGACCCCATAGCAATACCAATATGAGCCAAAGCAATCGAAGGACTATCATTCACACCATCACCCACAAAGGCTACAATCTCGCCCTTATCGATGCGTTGTTTCACAAACTCGGATTTATCCTGCGGTAACATATGACCATAGCTCTCCGTTAAGCCCAGTTCCTCACTCACTATATCTACAGTTCCCTGGTTATCACCCGATAGTACCACTAAGTTCTTTACTTTTAGTTTCTTAAGTTGATTTAGGGTTTCTTTAACACCGGGTCTAATTTGGTCTTTTACACCCATCGCCATCTTTAACTGCCCATTAACGGCGGTAATAATCAACGAGTTTCCTTCGCTCTCTAATTGATTAAGATCAGCTAGAACCTTTTCATCCAGCGCAATATTTTCCTGTTTCATCAGTGCGATATTTCCAACCACAACTCTGGCGTTATTTACGGTAGCGATAATTCCGCCGCCTTTAATAACTTCTGTATCGATTACTTCATAGGTATCAATTATACCTATGGACTCTAAGACAGCTTTCGCCAAGGGATGATCCGATTCCTTCTCAACACTGGCTAAATATGCCTTGTCTAAGTCAGTACTGCCGTAGGTTAGGGTTTTTGTGACTGATGGATTCCCTATGGTTAGGGTACCGGTCTTATCAAATATCATCGTATCCAATCTACTAAAGTCACTGATTACTTCACTACCCTTTAGTAAGATACCATGGCGCGCGCCATTACCAATACCCGCAACATTAGATACTGGGACCCCAATCACAAGCGCTCCTGGACATCCAAGTACTAAAATCGTGATAGCGAGTTCAATATCGCGTGTAAATAACCAAACCACAAAAGCAATGACTAAAACGGCTGGGGTATAGTATTGTGAGAAGCGATCAATAAAGCGTTCGGCTTCTGATTTTGTATCTTGGGCTTCAACCACTAACTCAATGATTTTACCAAAGGTTGTATCCTCACCCACACGTTCCGCTCTAATTTGCAAGGTTCCATTATCCATGATAGTACCCGCAAAGACCAAGGCCCCTTCTTCCTTACTAACGGGAATAGATTCCCCTGTAATGGAAGCCTCATTAAGAGTACCAATACCTGATATGACCGTACCATCTACAGGAACCTTGGCCCCTGTTTTAACCAATAGTATATCGCCAATCGCAACATCATCAATACCCACTTCCTCAAATTCACCATTATCCATACGCTTAAGAGCGCTCTCAGGGGCCATCTCTGTTAATTCCTTAATGGCTTCACGCGTCTTATTTAACGTACGTTGTTCCAAATAACCCCCCAATAAGAATAGGAAAGTAACAATGGCCGATTCTTCAAAGTTTCTAATCAGAAACGCGCCCATAACCGCAATGGTCACCAGAACATCAATACTAATTACTTTAACCCTTAGCGCTTGGTACGCTTGAATTGCAATGGGTGCCACACCCAATAGCTATGCCACCACCAATAACGGCTCTAATACCCCGTGAGACCCCGTCATAAAATAATGTGTAAACCCAATCACTAACAGGGCCCCGGTGATCAAAGTCAGGGCATTCTTATTTTTAAGTATCTTTTTTTGCATCTTCCATGCTCCTTCCCCAATTTACTAAACAATTAATGCCTTATCAAGTTTCTTCAATATCATATAGACAGCTTCATAACTCTCACACACATCAGTAGGTACTGTATAATTATCAGTAATCACACGCAACTCCTTAAACAAAGGCGCAACATCCATACCCGCTTCAATCTTAACTGATAGATCCTCAAAGACACGCTTTACATCATGAAACTCAGGATGCAAGGCCCCATGTACTCTATCCACAATCGGTACATACATCTTTAAAGTACCCAAATACTCTTTAACTAAATCATTCATTATAATACCCTCCCTTTATTTAACCGATATGACACTATAACCAATCGTTTCAATATTATTCTTAATGGTATCAATATCCACTACAGACTCATCAAAATCAACCTTCACACGAGAACTATTAAAAAGCACATCATGACTCTTAATTCCTTCAGTCTTCTTCAAAGCACCTTGAATCTTAGCCATGCAACTTGGACAGGTAAGCGTTTCTAATTGTAATGTTTTCTTTGTCATTGTATTGACCTCCTTGTTTACATACCTATCTTAGCACCCTCACAAATTCTATTCTTTGACCTACATCAAATTTAGAAAATATATTTTAAAAACTATATACGTAACTTTTATACTTAAGATATTCTATAATAACACTAAAAAAACTAGTCCTGATTATCAGAACTAGTTTTCTTGTCGTGTAGCACTTTCT
>CAYWUU010000014.1:0-14729 GCA_964461405.1 uncultured Erysipelothrix sp. | reverse complement strand
ACATATTATAAAAGGTTCTACCTTTTTTTGCACCCACATCCATTTTACACAATCTAATAATTAATAGAACTTGATTTATAGTTATGTATACGCTATCATTACAAGTAGCAACCGCTATTTGGGTTAAGTTGTTGCTTACGCTTGGTGGTAAATAAACCACTTTGCACTATCTCTCTTTTTAGGGTAGAAGTCTTCTTCTATCCTATTTCTATTTTATCGGGTATAATAGTATCTATGGAATTTACAAAAAGATTATTAGATTGGTATGCTGAAAACAAAAGAACTTTGCCCTTTAGGGACGCAAAGAATCCATACCATATATGGGTTAGTGAAATTATGGCCCAACAAACTCAAATCGTACAAATGATCCCTTACTATAACGCATGGGTCGAAGTGTTTCCTACTATTGAGAGCTTGGCTGAAGCCGATGAAGCTACCGTCTTAAAGATGTGGGAAGGGTTAGGATACTATAATAGAGCCCGTAACCTACTTAAAGGCGCTAGGTACGTCGTTGATAACTTTGGTGGAGAATTACCCTCAAACAAAAAACAACTCATGGAGATACCTGGAATCGGCGACTATACCTCAAGTGCGATTGCGTCCATTGCTTTTAATCAACCAGAAATTGCTATTGATGGTAATGTAAAACGCGTAATGGCTCGTTATCTAAATTATACGGAAAATGCTAATACCAGAAAAGCCCACAAAGTATTTGAGGACTTCCTTAAAAATGAACTACTAACAAGCAATGCCAATCCATCTGACTTCACACAGGCGCTAATGGAATTGGGGGCCCTTGTTTATACCCCAACAAACACCACATGCGAAGGCAGTCCCTTTAAAGAAATGTGCGCGTGCTATCGCGGAGAGAATGTAGGTATAATTCCTTACTTTCCCAAACCAAAGAAAGTACCCGTCTATAAAAAGACCGCTTATATTCACATTGAAAACGAACATATCCTACTATCTAATGATGATAGCGATGGACTCATGAAAGGCCTCTATCGACTACCGCAAATAGATGAACACCTTAAACAAACACCTGACTATACACTCGTTCATAAATACTCCCATTTACACTGGGACATTAGAGCCTATTTGATGGAACCAGAAAAAAAGGAAACATACTTCTTGCTTCCCTTAAAAAACTTAAACGATGTGTCAATCATAACAGCCCACAGAAAAATACTTAATCAACATCTAGAATCTTTGATTTAATCAATGATATAGATGTTTTTTTATAGTTCAACAAACTTAAGTCAAAACTAGGTAGGCACCTTATATAATCAAGTTCCTTCATTTCACGCACCAACAAGATATTACCACGACATACTGCATCCTCATTAGCCACAAATAATATCTCCTTGTTCAAATAATTCGCAAACAACTGCAACATCCTTTGATCTCTTAAAAATCCACCCGTAACATAAATTATCGAATCATCAAAGCTTAGGGTTTCCATCATAATCTCAATATTACTAAACATCGCAAAAATAAGCGATTGAACCCGATCCCTAATATCACCCACAGTTCCTTGCAATACCTCATACTTAAGTCCTTCTTTATACCAAGGACCCCGTTCTCCATATACATAAGGCAAGACATAAGCATCCGTAAGCGGCTCATATAAGATATCAATCATCGTTTCAAATGAAATATCAAATGTATCAAATAAATTCCCCCCATTATTTGAGGAACTACCCACTAAGTACTGATCCAAAACCCGATAGCAAAATCCATTGGGTCGAATATCAATCGCATCTACAAGTTTACGTACTGCAACACTTGTTCCAATACTAATGATTAAATCACCTTGATTATTTTGAATTCCCAAATTAGCCATTGCCCCATCACTAGATCCCAAAATCACATCATAGTAATCACATTTATAGACAGTATCAATAGGCTGAACTATCGGTAAATCTTTATTAGTTAGATTTACTTTAGAGAGAATTTCATTATCCCAACTAAGCGTATGAATATTGAACATTCCACTAGCACAAGCATTTGTAATATCAGTTACCCATACACCCACTAAATTATACATAAGAAACGCTTTTAAGTCTGATACCTTATGATAGCCATCAAGATATAATAACTTATTAAATGCTGTCATTGAGTGATCAGGTACCCCTGTCTTCTCATAGAAAGAATACTGACCCCCATCACCTAAATAACTGGACCATAAATACATTGGCCCAACTGCCTCCATATTTTCATCCAGAAGAATTAAAGAATGCATGGCAGTTGTAATAATGACTTGATTAACACTTTCTTTGTTGATTATTTCTTTGACAATGCTCAATATTTCATTTGGATTTTGAGTATTATTAGTCGTTTTAATACCAACCTCATAGCGCCTAATTACGTTTTCCCCTTGATACAATAAAGCTTTTATATTAGTAGTACCAATATCAAAACTCAGGATCATCTTACTATAAAATATATCGAGCATCTTTAAGAGCTTCGATATCTTTGGCATCCACCAGTACCATTAATTTCTTTAAATCCTCAATAAATAATGCAAAACTATCCTCCTCACCTGCTTCAACTAAGCGCAAGAAATAACCCGACATCCCAACACCTTTAGCCCCCAGTACCAAAGCCTTAATAACATCCAATGCAGAATTAATTCCACCAGAGGCTAATAGTTCAACATCACTCGCACTATTATCAATAAGAGCTTCCAAAGTAGTTAGACCCCAATTAGTCCACGTATCATACCTTTTATTTTCAGAACGCTTATTTTCAATCCAAACAAAATTAGTTCCGCCTCGACCTGAAACATCCACATGCTTCACACCAAGGTCTTTCAACTTAGCAACAGTTTCTCTAGAGACTCCATTACCAACTTCCTTAACAATTACAGGCACATCCACACTATCAACTATCGCTTTAATATTAGTACTCCAGTGACTAAAATGGCGGTCACCCTCATCCATCGTTAACTCCTGAGCAGGATTAATGTGAATCTGTAAAGCATTGGCCCCAATCATATCAATAGCACGCTGAGCCTCTTCAACACTTGCGTTGGGGTTAATATTACCCAACACAAATCCATTTGGATTTACTTCACGAATAATACGATAACTATCCACAAGACGTTCATCATCTAAAGCGGCGTGCTGAGATCCCACAGCCATAGGAAGATTATAGCGCTTCGCCAACAAAGCCAACTTACGATTATATTCTTTAGTACGTTCACTACCACCAGTCATTGCATTAATATATACGGGAAGATCAAAATCATGTTCAAAAAAATGACTCTTCAAACTAACCTCATCTAAATCAAAATCGGGCAGACTCTGATGCACAAGCCGCATCCTATCAAAGTCATGTTCAAACTCATCCTGAGCCAATGCTAGTGCAACATGCTCATCTTTTCTTCTAGATCGCATTTTTAATTACCCCTTTCAATACTTCCATACCCGTAAACTCAAGGTCGCTTCCATTATAAACAATGGCACAATCACCACCACCAGCCCCAGATACCTTAGATACATAACCCTGCGATTCGCAATAGTCTAAAAACTCAGACAAACTCTCAGTTTCTATATTAATATGAGCCCACTGTCCTAATCTCAACATCCATTTTCGATATAAACCCATCGCTACTTCTATATCATCCATCGATACAATTGACTCCGCTTCACGCATTAGTGCCTCATACGTATCCCTATCTTCATCACGGCGCTTATATAAAAGATCAATAGAGTTGGAACTCTTATGAGAATTCATTGACCAAACAACAGCAATATTAAAATCACGTTCAACGTACTCAATATTAAGACTCTTCCATTCTTTATCAACACAAGCAATATCACTATCAACGCTATCTAACTCATATCTAGTATAGCGAATCATGTTTCCATAAATAGAAGCAGCAATGTCACCACCAGAGCTAACCTCATTCATTTGATATTGCGCATAAACTACTAATTTAAATAACGTTAATTTATCTAATAATACATCATGATACTTAAGTAATGCATCAATGACTCCAACCATTACAACACCACTAGATCCAAAACCATACTTTTTACCTGACTCAGAATCCAACTCACTGCGTATATCAATATTAAAATACTTTAGTTCCTTACCTAAGTATTCTCTAACTACCTTTATTGCACAAACCACATGAGGTAATTTGTCGGACATAAAAACATCCTCACCCTTAAGGACGCCATGTGAACTCTTGACATAGTATTGATTACCCTTTGTTATATCCACATATAAATAACGATCAACCGCCATAACTAAAGCACTTTTTCCAGGTTCTAACACTAAATATTCACCTAGTAAGTAAAGTTTACCCGGATACTTCACGCTAATCATAATACATGAATCCCTGGTCCACTGTGACTTATAACCGTTTCAATCTCACCCAAGGCCTTTAATACTTCATCAACATGACGATCCAACGTAAGTATCTTAACATTAGGACCAGCATCCATAGTAAAATATACGGGAATATCTTTTTGAAGCGAGCGCACGATATTCATAACTTTCAAAGTCTCCGGTTCAAAATACCACATATTAACCGCCATTAACGACGCATGCATACGAAGTGCATTTTCTTGCGCCAACTGACCCACCTTATGAATATCTCTTTCTTTAATATATGTTTTCATATTTTCAATATCAAGATGAGACTGTTGCACAAACGCATCAAAATAAACCGACTTCTCACTTGTTATGTGCATGGCCTCTGAACTTGAGAATGGTTTTTCCTTTTGATTAATTAAACACGCAATCATCACAAAATCATCCCACGTACCCACATCCAATGCTGTTGCATAACTATCTAAATCATTACTTCCCATATGCCACTGCGCAAAGCCCCCATAAATAGAGCGCGAAGCACTACCAGATCCCATACGAGCCAACCTACTTAACTCCACATCATCCAAATTCAAATGAAGCGTAGCAGCCTTAGCCAAAGCCGCAAAAGCCGAAGCTGAGGATGCCAATCCAGCCGCAGTGGGAACATGATTAAAAGACTCAATACGAGCATATTCACTAATTCCATATCGATCTCGAATAAAATCCATAAACTTACGAACTCTACGCAAACTATTACCTTCTTGCTCAACACCATCCAACACAAAAACATCCGCTTTCAATTCACAATCATACTCCACAGATGTATCTGTATAGAAATTATCAAGCGTTAGAGAAAGACTGGAGTTAGTAGGAATGCGCAATATTTCATCCTTTTTACCCCAATATTTAATAAGAGCAATATTTGTATGCGCTCTAACTACTTTACTCATGTTCTCCTCCTAATGAAAAGGACCACGTTGTAACAGCACCCTTATCTAATAAAGCCTTCGAAACTAACTTAGCTTCATCCTTATTATGACATAACGCGATCATACAACCACCTTTTCCACCACCAGTTAACTTCGCCCCCAGGGCCCCCGCCTCTAAGGCCGTCTTAACTAATAAATCCAATACCTCATTACTTACCCCCAAAACAGATAAGTTCTCATGAGCCTTGGTCATCAAGAACCCTAATTTATCCACTTCATTGCGTTCTAAAGCCCCTTTACTTTCAATGGCGATAGCATCTAAGGCATCAAGAACCCTATTCTTTACCGAATCATCAACCTCACTCACAGCCCTAACCGCTTCTTTAGTATGGCCTTTTATCCCGGTGTCTGCTACTATAATCACCCCATCAAACGTAGCTTCAAATACGAACCTATCGCCATTATTAAAATAGACCGGTTTGCGCTTAACAATTGTATAACCATCAATGCCACTGGGATTACTATGATTATACGATTCAGCCAAATGAACTAACCCCAACAAATCATCTTCCAGTAATACTACACCATGATAATCATATAAAGCTTGAACCAACGCACTAGAAACTGCAGCACTATAACCAAGACCCCGACTGGGTGGCATATTAATATCCATTATAATCCTTAGATTACACTCACTTTCTAAACGCTTCATTACCGTATCAACAATAACTTTAATGCTATAAAGACTCTCAGGAACATCCACTAATAGCCCCTGATAAATGTCATTTTCTAAGTAAATACCTTCAGCATAGTCTACAACGGTACAACTCACACCTACTTCATCAAAAGGTAAAGCAATCGCTGCTTTATTATAGACGACGGCATGTTCCCCCACTAAGATGACTTTGCCCCCCGCAAATCCATATCCCTTAGCCATTCACAACCTCACTTGGGTTTGCGTGTTCAATACAAAAAATACTAGCTTCCTCACTCATAATAGGACTTTCCAATAAACCCTCTTCAATACACGTAATAACATGATCAATATAGTATGTAAACTCCGATACATGCGGATATTCAACACTATAATACACATCGTTAATATATGCCTCAACTCGATCCGTCTTCCAAAAATCAAAAGCCTTGATATAACCATTTGGACCGCTTATGCGCAGTTCATTATCAAGGGTCACATCGTAGGAACCTACTACATTCATAATTAAGTTCTTGCGCATAAACGTAACCATACCCACATCCTCAGCCCCTCGTTCTCCTAATAAGTATTGATGATGAATATCATCATAGTCTTTACCAAATAAGTGATACACTACAGACAAGGGATAGCAGCCCACATCTTTCATTGAGCCCCCAAAATAAGGGTCTCTAACCCAATGGTCCAAAGGATGGTTTGCGTTCTTAGCATAATCAGCCCGAACCACCAACGGCAAACCAAGCTCAGGTAACCACGATTCAACGTCATCCAAGATTGGTAAAAAGACCGCCTTTTGAGCCTCCATCAAAAAACAACCCTGTTGACGCGCCAGGGCAAACATAGCTTTTGTGTCAGCAATATTACGTAACATGGGTTTCTCACAAATCACATGCTTCTTATGGTTTAAACTCAACTCAATTAAATCCATATGCGAGGGATTATAGGTCGCAATATAAACTACATCAATACTAGCGTCTTCTAGCAACTCAGTATACGATAGATATCCCTTTACCTCATAGCGATTAGAAAAAGCATCCAAGCGATCTTGAGACTGTGAAGCTACCGCTTTTAGAACCCCTTTATTAGATTCCTTCAAACCCTTCACAAAACGATGCGCAATATTCCCACACCCTAAGATTCCAAAATTCATAAGCGCCTCCTTTTTATCTATATTTTACACTATATATAAGGTTATAAAAAGAGCCAGAAATTTTCCCGACTCTTATCTACTTAATTAAATAACTTTTTCAAAATCCATATATGAGATTTCAGCTGGTGTTTCCCGACCAAATACCTGAATAAGAAGCTTCGCTACTTGCGTTTCATTATCCATTGATTCGATTCTACCTTCATGACCTTGGAAAGGACCCGATAAAATTTTAACCATATCACCCAATCCAAAATCAACCACGATCTTCGCATCGCTCTCACCAATTCTACGCAAGATAGACTCGATTTCTTCAGGAGAAACAGGGAACGGTTTTGCTCCACCACCAGAAGAACCAATAAACCCCGTAACACCAGGGGTATTACGTACAACATACCATGCTTCATCGGTCATTATCATTTCAACAAATAAATAACCAGGATACAAATTACGTTCTACAGTTTTCTTCTTACCATCTTTAGTAAATTCAATTTCTTTTTCTTTAGCAATCAAAATTCTAAATAAAGAATCTTGAATACCCATGGTTTCAATACGACGTTCTAAATTCTCTTTAACACGATCCTCATGTCCAGAGTACGTATTAACCACATACCACAGTTTTTCTTCCATTATTACAAGACCCCAATAAGTCTAAGGAATTGAGAAACCAAACCATCCGCAATAATGAAATAAACCGCAAAGAATAATACAAAACTAAGAACAATTACCGTATTCTTACTTAATTCCTTACGCTTAGGCCACTGGATCTTACGGATCTCCTCTTTTATACCTTTAATACTAAACCAACTCATAATCAATTCCTCCTATCGCGACTCACGATGCATTGTATGCTTTCCACACTTATTACAATATTTTTTAAGTTCCAGACGTTCATCTGATTTAACATGATTAACATATGTTGAGTAGTTTCGTGACAAACACTCTGTACATACAAGAATTACTTTTTTTCTTTTCGTCGTCATTACTTTCACCCACTTTTACGCTAGTTTACTTTATCACTACGCCAAGTTTTTGTCAAATGAAATCCCCCAACAAAGCCACTAACTAAAGGCCGATTGATTCACCAAACGCTTAATCTTCTGAAGCTTATTGTCCACATCTTTAACACTAACTTCAAGAGAATGCGCAATCTCTTGATACGAATAGCCCACTTTCCACAACTCATAAATTTGCTTTTCATGACAGGAAATAGAATCAACGATTCCCGATAATACTTCACGTCCCTCTTCAATCATGGCCTGATATACAGGGTCATATTGCGTTGAGTAATCTGTCACTACATCCATTAAACATACGCCACCATCTTCTGTTACCGGCATATCCAAAGATACGCCTGTATCAATCAAAAGATAACTGGCTGAGCGGCATTTTCTTAGCCGCGTATTCACATGACTCACAACACAAATCTTAACATAATGTGCAAACCCAGTATCGCGATCGATTCTAAATGTATGCAACGCTTCAATTAAACCCAACATGGCTTCTTGATATAAATCAATCACCTGTAACCCTTCGGGTTGTTGAATATACATACTGTCATGGCTCACTTTCCACGCTAGATTCTCAAACTTCCTAGCAATTAGCTCAAAAGACACCCCACAGTCTTGACGCAACATATACATTATCTCATAATCACTCAACGTACCGCCCCTTTCACATTATTATCTACGTCTTCTCACAATCTCATATAACATAACACCCGTCGCTACCGAAACATTAAGAGAATTTACACTTCCCATCATCGGAATTGTAACAAGTATATCACTGGCTTCCTTTACGATGCGCGACACACCCTTACCCTCTGAGCCCACTACCAATACCAAAGGCATGTCCACTCTAAAATCCGTATAATCAGAAGCATTAATACCATTCTCAGCTGTTACAATAAAATAACCCGCTTCCTTAAGCGTGCTTATAGCCTGCGACATGTTCGTAACCTGAGCAACTGGAACACTATGAATAGCCCCCGTAGAAACCTTCGCAACAGTAGCATTCAAAGACACACTACGATGTTTACCAATAATAACCCCATCCACACCTGTTGCATCACAAGTACGCAAAATAGCACCTAAGTTATGAGGGTCTTCAATTTGATCACAAAGCACTATTAAATTATGCTTCGCATTACGAATTAGACTATCTAATGAAACCGTCTTATAACCCTCAATTTCAAGAACAACGCCCTGGTGCACCCCCTTAACCTTCTTATCAAGGACATGCTTATCCACCCATTCAATACGAACCGACTGCTTTTTAAGATACACTTCAATTTCATCATAAGTGCCCCGTCGCATTAAGAAGGCCTTTTTAACAACCCCCTCATTCTTCAAATAAGCAAGAACAGCATTCTTCCCATATATCAACTCATTCATATTTCACCTACTACACTAATAAATAGTTCCCATAGTTCATTTAACCTAGTTTTATGTTCACCTAAATACAGATAACCCCAAAGCGCCTCAAACCCAGTCGCTACACGATATGTAATTACATCCGCATTCTTAGCTACTGAAGTTGTCTTAGTATTTCTACCCCGCTTATAAACCACACATTCTTCATCACTCAATATATTTTGATCCAACAAATACTCCATATACTTCGCTTGCGCATTAGCAGACACAAACAAAACCGATTTCTCTTGAAGTTCTTTTGTTTTGGTATAACCTTTATTCACTAAATACTCCCGTACTTGAAGTGATAATACCGCATCCCCAACGAATGCCAAAACATTTCCCGAATGGGTCATAAAATCCCTCTTTCAATTAACCCAGTACGCAAAGCATCAGCCTTTTCAAAATCACGATTCTTCTTCGCTTCTTCCCACTGTCTATAAATATCTTTATCTTCATCGCTCAACTTAAGCACCTCAAACACAATACCCAAGACATCCAAAGCTTTAAGCAGCGTTCCCAGTGCCATCGCAATAGCTTCAGTTCCTGCATCTTTAGTACGCAATACTTGGTTCAATGTCTTAAGATCTTCAAACAATACTACCTTCGCATTTTCAATATTAAGATCATCGTTTAAACACTCTAAAAAAGCATGAAATCTATCAACATTATAGTCAAGACTATAATCGCCAGCCAACTCAAGTTTAAGATAGGCTTGGTCCACCGCAGTTTGTAGGCGATTAATATCATGGGTTGCTTGTTTAAGGGTATCATCTGATACATTAAGTACCAAACGATAGTGAGTAGATAATAACAACCAACGCGTAATATTAGCTCCAAACTTATGAATATAATCCTTAGCCCATATGACATTACCCAAAGACTTACTCATCTTCTCACCATCAATTTGAAGCATGCCGTTGTGAACCCAATAGTTCGCAATATCATGATGATGAATGGCTTCCGATTGTGCAGATTCATTCTCGTGGTGTGGAAACTTCAAATCTTGCCCGCCCCCGTGAATATCAATACGCGAAGTACCAAATTCATTATAGATCATAACTACACATTCCGTATGCCACCCCGGACGCCCCTTACCCCAGGGACTTTCCCATGTAATTCCTTCTGTCGTCTTCTTCCACAAAACAAAGTCTAATGGATTCTCTTTAGCTTGGTTCTCTTCAATACGAGCCCCCACTCTTAAGGAATCTAACTTCTGGTGCGAAATCTGACCATAAGTCTCTATACTATTGACCCTAAAATAAACATCTCCATCTACTTCATAGGCATAGCCTTTATCAACCAAAAGGGCAATGAAGGCGATAATTTCATCAATGACCTGCGTAACACGCGGTGTAGCATCAATACCCCCAGCATTCAACATATCCCTAACTTCACTATAAGCCTGTACATAGCGATCCGCCACTTCTTTTTCACTGACAACCTCCAGCAATGCTTTCTCAATAATACGATCATCAATATCCGTAAAATTAGAAACGAAATGAACCTGATAGCCATTACTCTCTAACACTCTTCTAAGCACATCAAAAACAACTATCGGTCTAGCGTTTCCAATATGCGCATGATTATAGACAGTAGGACCACAAAGATAAAGACTCACTTTACCCTCTTCAATCGGTTTAAAAACTTCTACTGAATTAGACTTTGAATTAAATAACCTCATATACTTACCTCACTTAAAACATCTGAATAGCCATGTATACCAATAAAGATACCACCGCTAATATAATTAATAACACAGTAATAATCATACTGTAAATACTTACTTTAGAATAATATCGATAAGCAGGCCCCTTATTCACAACACGTAGGACGCCACTTTCCATCAGAGCATTTACTTTATCACTGGTAAAATACACATCATTCTCAAGTTCAAATACAATGAATATATCATCCTGAGTGCTTAATCGTTGACCCCCTAGGGCCGCAAAGACACCATTTCTAATTTGCTTAAATTTAGACTCATTATCCCAATCCAAATAAATAGAATTTGCGATCCACAAATAGGGATGCTTAGCATCCAAGACATATTCATCATCCTTAGCCCTTACTTGAGCATCCTTTGAGATGGTGCCTCGATTAAAT
Organism: uncultured Erysipelothrix sp.; assembly: GCA_964461405.1. Taxonomy (GTDB): domain Bacteria; phylum Bacillota_I; class Bacilli_A; order Erysipelotrichales; family Erysipelotrichaceae; genus Erysipelothrix. The sequence continues at coordinate 3,101 of CAYWUU010000014.1, read as the reverse complement.
ATCAAAAACCCTTTAGTTTCAATCGCTTCTTGAATACTATATATTAAGAAAGCTATTCCCAAAACCACAAAAACACCCACAAATAATCGCAGGTCACTTACAGTTTGGCGTTGTGAGAACACTTCGAGCAATATCGCCACAACAAAGAAAAAATACGATACAAAAGTTGATTTCTTCATATATTACTTCCTTTAGGTATAGTATAACATACACACTTTATAAAAAAGCACCCTAAGGGCGCTTATATTGCTTAAGAACTAAGAACGAAGGAAACTTCGGATAAAAAAAGGTAGATTTCGGGGGCATAATTTGTCCATTTCGAACAATTTGCGCAAACTCCGAAAAATCAATGGGAAAGGTTGTAAAACTAACTGCATCCTCATGCTCATTCATATACTTAATAGTATCTTCATTATCCACAAAATACAATAAATCACGGGTATCCAAGACCCTAAATCCAAACGATAGAATCTGTGTATTAAGGCGATAGATATCATTATTCTTAAATGCATTCGTATCAAAACACTTCAACTTAAGATAATACTTTTTACCTTTATATTCCATATGGACAACACCTTTTTCAAGCCTTGCATCCTCACACAACATACCCGACGCTTCAAATCTATTTAAAGCAATTTCAAACTGTTCGCCACTTACCTCTGGGATGATACGGTCTATCGACAAGATTGAAATATCTTGTAGATTCATCAACGACACTGAGGCCGATTTCTTAATTTCACTTAAGGAAGTAGAGTAAATACGATGATGTCCATCCGCAATATATATATTCTCTAACGCATTAACATACCTAAGGATATCTTCAGCCTTTTCACCTGTATAGGCTCTAACTTCAACCTCATCGTGTTCAAAGATAAAGTCAGGTTCATAGGCGAACATAATAGCCTCATAATCTAAACATTCTTCATGGACCAATGTGATTTGAGAAGCCTCCGTATTATAGTCATGAAAATTACTTAACATCCCTTGAACCGTATCGGGAAGTACGAGTTCATGAATCTTGATATGGCCCTTCTTATACCATTCAATATCTAAGTCACATATTAGACTATATTTACCTTTATAGTTGCCAATATAAATAACCGACTCAAAGGGCATTATCGTTTCCTTATTAAGCGTGTCCTTTACACTTTGATCAAGAAACAAGGTGCGCTCATCAAAACTAAGTTTATCATTGGCTACTTGAGCCAATGAAATAAAGTCGGCATCATAAATATTACCACTGACATTAAGATAACTTTTATCAAGCACTTTAAACATATTTTTTATATCTCTCTTAATGCATGAATCAGTGCTGCATTTTCTTCAGGTCGCTTAATAGCAACTCGGATAAACTGGCCATCACCAAATCCACGTTTAGATGTTAAGTCTTTAATGAATATATTATACTTAGCTAATAAAATTGCCGTTACTTCCTCAGATGTATGAGGGGGCAATACTTCACACATAATATAGTTTGATTCCGATGGAATAGTTTTTAAGAAACTAATTTCATCAAGTTCTTTCACGTAATCAGATCTAACCTCTAAGAATCGATCCATTGCGACCTTAAAATCTTTCTTATATTTATCAACGATTTGCATATAGTACTCACCAAAGGAGTTAATATTCCAAATTGAAACATCCGCTTTCACAAAATCCATCCACTTACCATTAGAAGTAGCCAATACTCCCAATCTAAAACCAGGTACCCCGTATGATTTAGAAATACTCTTAATTAATATTAAATTAGGATTATCAGCAATAATATCTCGTTTCAATAAAGTATGATCAACTTCAGCCCCAACAAAATCAATAAACGACTCATCTAAAATAAAGTCGATATTACGCGCTTTAGTCCATTCTACTAGTCGTAAAACATCATCTTTAGTGATATAGTTTCCAGTTGGATTATCAGGGTTAATTAATAATAATGAAGTTAAATCTTTATCTTCATAAAAGTTCATTAAATCATCTGCATCATATTGGTAACCATTTTCATGTGACATATATTCAACTACATTTAAATCTTTAATTCTATTTGGATATTCCTCAAAGGTAGGCAATACTAAACCAATATTACCTTTTAACTGTTCCATGATTGATTTGATTAACTCAGAGGCGCCATTCCCAATAATGATATGCTCCTCAGCAATATCAAAATGTTTCGCTGCGAGTCTTGAGTTTACCCCTAGTCCAGAGGGATAATCACGTACCAGTCTTTCAAAATTATACTTAATCTCATTGAGTATTTTATCATTTGGATAAAATGGATTCACCAAGTAACAGAAGTCAATTAACTTAGGATAACGCCAATACCCACCATATTTATTTTGAATCTTAACTAACTTCTTCTCAACATTTTCTTCAAACATTACTTCAGCAATTTCTAAATCCTGCATATCATCCACTTCATACCAATGTTCATCACCAACTACTGTTCCATGTAAATGGAAGTCCTTAAACATGGGCGTTAATTCTAAAGCACGTTCATAGTATCCACCACGACCTGTTGCATCCATATAACTCTTTAGGAATGGAACATAAAAGTTAGATGAAAACTCTTTGCTGAACTTATAAATATTAACAGTCTTATAGTAGTTCTCTGCATCTTCATACACAAAATTTTCTTTTGGAATAAATTGTCTTATTGTATTATTATCATCAAGAGTGACAACCGTTCCATCCATCCAAGGTTCGAACTTAGCCACTAAGGCAGCATTTTCTTGTTCTTCATTAACGATACGTTCAAGTAAAGCGTCTTCAAAGATTAAATCAGATTCAAGTAGCAGAATATTGCTTTCCATCATTACATCTTTAGCTAAATAGAGCGAGTATATATTATTTGTGGAATCATAAATGTCATTATCGATATAACTTACCTTTGTATTTATGTTTAAACTATCAATATATGTAATTAATTCCTGTCCTTTATACCCAACGACAACGACTATTTCATCTAAGTTAACAGCATCTAATTGACGCAACATGCGTTCCATCATTGTAATTCCATTAACTTCTACCATACTCTTTGTATGGGCTTCTGTTAAGTTACCTAAGCGTGAACCCATGCCCGCCGCTAAGATTATAGCTTTTAAATTGTT
>CAYWUU010000013.1:0-15317 GCA_964461405.1 uncultured Erysipelothrix sp. | reverse complement strand
CTATAAGTTTGTATATGTTGTAAATAATAATCTTCATTTAAATAGTGACTTGATAAAGGGCCTGGATAATGAGGCGTATTTTGATGAAGTTAAGGATTTATTGGATTATTGTGATTTAGCACATAGCGATTTGTATAAGGGCGCAGATGCCCTTGGGTTTGTGGTGGGTGAGCAATATTCGAGACGAGAAGTTAGTTGGATATTAAACACCAATAAAAATTTAGAAGGTGTACTTAATGGCTATATGACTTTGGATAATCAAGAAGTTACGCCAATTTTCGTTAATTATAAGAAGGAAGATGAAGTAGAAGACTCCATTAACTATCACGATCATTTTATTGAAAATGGTATTTTCAACTGGGTTAGTAAGTCTAATAGAACCTTGGTATCCAAAGATGTTCGTGATTTGATAGAGGGATATGAAGCAGGCTATAGTTTGCCTTTGTTTGTGCGTAAGAATCGAAAATATAAAGAACATTATTATCTTGGGCCTGTGGATATACTTTCATATCGAGAAACTTTTATGAAGGTAGAAGAAAAGAATGTACCCGTTGTAGAGTTCATTCTTAAGTTACGACATAGTGTTAAAGATGATTTATATCATTATTTGACGGAGTCATAATAATGATATAATGGTTTAATGAGTTTGGTGTCAGCGGGAAGCCAATTGATGCTATGAATCTCATCTTGTGAGACCCACTTTAGATTGGAATGTTCCGTTAGAGTGGGTTTTCCCTTAATTATATCGCATACATATACGTGCATAATTAATTTAAAGGTGGGGTATTGGTAGTGGATAGATGTAAGAAGTGTATGTGGGTTAACCAATACTCCTAGTTCTTCTTGTATTTCTCGAACCAGGGCTTCTTGATGCGTTTCACCTTTTTCAATCTTACCTCCAGGGACTTCCCAGAGGCCCTTAAAGTCGCCATCGTTGCGCTGTGTTATTAGGAATTTATTGTTTTGGAATGTAGCGGCCGCTACGACTGTTACTGTTTTCAAACGGTTTTCACCTTCCTTATAAATACATAGATATACATCGCTGAAGCATATAAAGCTAGTATAGCACAGGATAGTAGGAGTGTTAACTTGATACTATGGGGGAGTGTTGGTACTAATAGTAATAGAATAGTGGTTAAGTAAAAGATAAGCGTTGCGGCTTTTCCATACCATTTTGCTTGTGATATAGGTAGTTTGTTTCGATACGCATAGAGACTGGATGCGATCATTAGGACATCTTTAGTGACCAGTATTAGTAGGATATATTGATAATCTTTGAAGTAGAACATAAAAGAAAAGGCTACGGTAGCTTGGGTGAGTTTATCTGCTAGGGGATCTAATAGGGCTCCTAATTGAGACTGCCAATTAAAGGTTCTTGCAAGAAACCCATCTAAGACATCCGTTAGTCCTGATGCTAGCAGTATAAGGCCGGCAGTTTGTGGGTTATTAACTATGAGCGATCTAACAAAGAATGGTATGAGTAATATTCTAAGCATCGAAAGTATATTGGGGATGTTCTTCATAAATCCTCCTAGGCTTTCTTTTATTATACGACAGGGTTTGGTTTTATGGAAGGGCACAAAAAAACCTTTCAGTTAAGAAAGGTATAATTCATTAGTTTCGTAATGTTTTTAGTGCTGTTGCCCAAGCGTTTACTTGGTCTAACATACCATCGATATTTGCTTGGTGGTAGTCGGCAGGTTTGAAATCGCTGAAGTTTTCAAAGTCCGCCATGAATGAAAAGGTTACGGCTGTTCTAACGGTTGCGACTTGTAACTCAGCTAAGATTAAGCGCATGTTTTCGTGTGCTCTTGTTCCTCCAAGTGATCCATATCCTACAAACCCTGCAGCCTTATTAGCAGTTTCTCCTTGGATATAGTCAGTTGCATTTTTTAAAGCGCCCCCTAATGCGTGGTTATATTCTGGCGTAATAAATACATAAGCATCAAATTCGGCTAGTTTAGCTTTCCAGGCAACAATGTCTTTAGCTTGTGCTTCAGTGGCATTTTTTGATCCTAATAAAGGAAGATCGTAGTCTGCTAAGTCTACGAGTTCGTAGTTAGCATCGTTACGTAGGTTTGCTTTTTCTAATATGTATTCAGCTACTTTAATACCGTTGCGTTCTTCTCGTACACTTCCTTGGATAATTCCAATATTTAATTTACTCATCTATATGTCCTCTTTTCTATAGTCATTGGTAGGTCAATTGACCTTACAAGTGTACTATATCGTCTTGATTAACTATTGTCAACGAAGTTGCTCTTGTATAGGTATTTACTTCTGTTTTAGAAGTGGTATACTATAGTTAGTAAGTAGGTGAAGGTATGGAAACAGCGAAGTGTCCTTATTTTGAGGAAGGTATAGATATCATTAGTCAGCGGTGGGTTGCGCTGATTGTTTATAATTTATTGGATGGATCAAAACGCTTTAAGCAACTTGAGGAATCAATGGGTATTAGCGCCAGTGTACTGTCGGAGCGTTTGAAACTATTGGAAAAACAGGCGATTCTTAAACGAGTCGTTTATCCAGAGACACCGGTTAGAATTGAATACGAATTAACGGATAAGGGCGTTGCTTTGGGTCCGGTGTTTGATTCGTTAATGTTGTGGACTGAAGAATTTATTAAGGCATAAAAAAAGAGCTGGGCTCTTTTTTTATATGTAGATTCCTTTTGGTTTCTTTATTTCATTACTGTGGGGTTCTGGGTCTTTATACTGTGATGCAACTATGGGTTTATTGGCTGCCAATGATTTTGGTACGTCAATAATCCGTTGGTTTCTTGACCCTCTGAATAAGGTCGCAATGGACCGTTCGGCTAGTATGAATCTTCCATCTACTAAGATGTCTAGTGTTTCTAAGAGTTTACGAACATAAGGGTCTCTATGCTTTAGTAGGGCATCCATAGTATAGCCGGTATAGGACCATAAGCTATATCCGTGTTCTTTGAGTACTTTAGCTATTTGATAGAGTGCTTTAGCTTGAATCATGGGCTCGCCCCCTGAGAAGGTTACTTTTTTCAAGTCTCTAGCTAAAATATCATCAATGACGACATCTATGTCTAGGACAGTTCCACCATCATAGGGTATGGATGCTTGATTGTGGCATCCGGGGCAGTTGTGAGGGCACCCTTGGGTAAATACGACACTTCTTAATCCTTCCCCATCTACGATGCTATCGTGAATTAAAGAGGCTAAGCGAATGGTCATAGAGAGTGTTTAACTCTTGACTGTTCTTCAGATCTCTTTGCATCGTTGAAGCGATCTAGGGTACCGACTAAATATCCAGTAATACGTCTGATTCTTTCGAAGTTTACATGGTGGTCTGCTTCGCTGCGACCGCAATGAGGGCACACATCATTGATGATTCCAGTATAACCACAGATAGGATCTCTATCAACGGGGTGGTTAATAGCGCCATACCCAATATTATTAGCACGCATTTTTCGAATAACTTCTTCAAAGGCCTCTAAGTTCTTGGTTGTATCGCCATCAAGTTCAACATATGTAATATGTCCGGCGTTAGTAAGAGCATGATAGGGTCCTTCAAGTTCTAATTTCTTATCAATTGAAATATCGTAGTAAACAGGGACATGGAATGAATTGGTATAGAATTCTCTATCCGTTACACCTTCTATTTTACCGTAGATTGAACGATCAATGGCCACAAATCTTCCGGATAATCCTTCAGCTGGAGTAGCAATAACCGTGAAGTTAAGGTTATATTCTTGAGCGTATTCATCGGCGATCTCGCGCATGAAGGTAACAATACGTAGACCCAATGCTTGTGCTTCTTCGCTTTCACCATGGTGCAATCCAATTAAGGCCTTTAAACTTTCGGCTAGTCCAATGAAACCAAAGGTTAGAGATCCGTGTTGAAGTACACGACGTAAGTTTTCTCTTGGTTTTAACGTATCGGAGTTTTTCCATACGCCCTGTCCCAATAAGAACTTAAAGTTACTAATACTCATATTGCATTGCAATTCAAAACGTTCCAGTAACTGGTCTTTAACTAAAGCCATTAAATATCTTAGTTCTTCGAAGTAACCTTCGATATCGGGGGTATCGTTAGTAGCGATACCGTGTTTTATACCCAAGCGCACTAAGTTAATGGAAGTAAAACTTAAGTTACCGCGACCTTCAACGACTTCATTCTCAGGATCGGTGACATCGCCCATAACGCGGGTTCTACATCCCATATAGGTACATTCTGTTTCATAGCGTCCTTCTTTATAGTATTGAAGATTAAAGGGCGAATCTATGAATGAGAAGTTAGGGAATAGGCGTTTTGAAGAGGCGCGAATGGCAAGTTTAAATAGGTCATAACTTGGATCCTCTGGATTAAAGTTAACGCCTTCTTTTACTTTAAAAATAGAAATAGGGAAGATTGGTGTTTCGCCCTTGCCCAGTCCACTTTCTAAAGCGAGTAAGTAGTTTTTAATAACCATGCGTCCTTCTGCAGATAAATCAGTACCAAAGTTTATAGAACTAAAAGGGACTTGCGCACCAGCACGAGAGTGCATAGTATTAAGATTATGAATAAACGCTTCCATAGCTTGGTATGTAATGCGGTCGGTCATTAAAAGTGCTTTCTCATAAGCTTTTTCAATGATCTTATTAGAGGCTTCGTTTTTACCTAAAGTATGAAGGTCGTCTAAACTAAGATCAATACTTGGGAAGGCATCAACCTTCTTAGCGATCTTTTCCATATCATTACTAGGTAATAAGTCGCTTATATCTAAGAAATCATAAATACGTTGTTTAAATTGTTTTTTGAATGTATATAAAACACCTGGAGCCATGTAGTAATCAAAGGCAGGGATACTTTGTCCACCGTGTTGGTCGTTTTGATTGGATTGAATCGCAATAGCCGCTAACGCTGTATAGGACATAATATCACGGGGGCTTCTTAAGTGACCATGACCTGTTGAGAAGCCATTCTCAAATAGCTTCGCAAGATTAATCTGCTGACAAGTTGTGGTACCCATGGGTAGAAAATCCATATCATGAATATGAATTTGTCCAGAATCATGGGCTTGGTAGAAACTCTCTGACATTTGGTAGGCTTTAGCATACTCCTTGGAAACAGTTGAACCAAATTGAAGCATCATGCCCATGGGTGAATTGCCATCGACGTTGGCATTTTCGCGCTTAGCATCATCATCAATCGATTCTTTTTGATTGAGTGTTTCAATAGCCTTTAAGAACTTATGTTGCTTAGAGATAAAGATCTTACGAGATTCATTGCGTCGTTGACGATAGGAGGAAAAAGACTCGTAAACATCAATATAGTTTTGGCGCAGCAATTCGCGTTCAATTAAATCTTGAATATGTTCAATTGAAACGAATTGATCAAGCTTTGCGCTCTCTTCAAGGGTAGCCAATACGGCATTATAAACATTATTTACATCCGTGCCATCGTATTTCTTTAATTCCAATGAATCAAAGCCTTTTTTAATGGCTACAGCGATCTTTTCGCCGTTAAACTTCGATTTTTGATTATCACGTTTTAATATAATCAGATGGTCTAAATTACTCATAGTTTGTCTCCTTTTACCTTAATACACCTTAAGAGTAAACTTTGGAGCGGTTATAATCAAGAATGTAAGCAATGAAACTAATTTGTGAATGCACTTCACAAGTATAAACATTAAGTTTTTATCGTTTATCGTTAATGTGTGTTATAATGAACCCAGGTGATGCCCATGATAGTAGTGAGATTAGATCGTGTTTTGGCCGATCGAAAGATGACTTTAAAACAGTTATCTGAACGTACTGGAATATCAGATGTTAACTTATCAAGATTAAAAAACGGTCACATTAAAGCGATCCGTTTTAGTACTCTTAATGCCATCTGTACGGAGTTAAAATGTCAACCTCGTGATATTCTAGAATTCTTTTACGACTTGTAGAAGAATCTTGGCGATGGTAGGTATGTAAGATGTGGGTAGGGCGAGGTTAATACGTATAAAGCCCAGTCCACTATTGCCATAATCACTCCCTTTACCAACGTAGAGATCGTTGGCTTTTAAGGTGTTTATGAATGTTTCTTCGTCTGTATTAAGGGATGAATAGTTGATCCATAATAAATAAGTGCCTTCTAAAGGAGTGACTTTATAGGGACTTTGACTTAATAGGTCTTTTAGCAATAAATAGTTATCATAAATTACACGCAGACTCTCTTTATGCCACTGATAGCCTTTCGTATAAGCTGCTTCGGTGGCAATATAACTTAAAGCATTAGGATCATGAATCCCGTTGTACTGGTGAAATTGAATGACCTCGCTTCTTATTTTCTTATTGGGAATAAAAATATTGGCAAGTTGAAGTCCAGCTAAGTTAAAGGTTTTACTGGCCGAGGTAGTGAGTATGCAGTTTTTATCAATATGGCGATAGGAAGTAAAGTCATGATCGTTTAAAATGATATCACTATGAATCTCGTCGCTAATGACGGTGACATTATGTTTGGTGGTGATTTCATGAAGTTTTTCTAACTCTTCTTTTGACCAGACTCTGCCTACTGGATTGTGGGGATTACAAAGTATCATTAGTTTACAACTTGAGTTTGTTAGTGCGAGATCGAGGCCTTCATAGTCCATAGTATATCCATCCTTATAAATAAGGGGTATGTCCAAGGGAATGCGATTCATGGAAGTTGGGGCCTTGAAGAAATGGGTGTAAACAGGTGATGTAATGAGTATTTCATCGTTGGGTTTTGTGAGTACATGAATTAGAGCGTGTAAGGCACTGATGACGCCATTAGTAAGCAGAAGTTCTTTTTGAGTTAGATCAAGATTTTGGGTAGTCTTATACCAACTTAGGACGCTGTCGTAGTAATCTTGGTTAGGATTGGAGTAGCCCAAAGGTTGTTGTTGAATATAGGTAGCTAAAGCGTCTACGATCTCTGGAGCCGTTTCAAACTCCATATCCGCTACAGTCAAGGGTATGAAATTGGCGTTTTTATTTTGGTTATACATTAGATTCCACTTTATACTTCTATTTTGGTGGTTGAGTTGATGGGTCTTAAAATTATAATTCATAGTATTTCTCCTTGCATATATGTATTATATCAAGATAGATGTGGTATAATCAAAGTACTTTGTTGTAATATATAATAAAGTTTGATAAAATTACTGTGTTGAATTGAAAGGCATGATAGTATGTTAAAAACGGTTTTATTGATTGTATCAGGAATATTAATTGTCCTGTCCCTTCTACAAGGTGGTAAATCAGAGGGATTTACTGGTGCCTTTACAGGTAGTTCTGGACTAAATTTATTTGCGAATACTAAAGAACGTGGCGCGGAGAAAGTAATTTCGAACCTAACAATGGTAGTTGGAATTCTTTACTTTGTATTAGTTGTTTTAGTGTTGATTGCAGGATAGATAAGATACAAAAAACCGCATTAAGCGGTTTTTATTTTATAAAGAGGTAAGATAATTGAGTAAAAATTATGATGCAGTTAAGGACTTTCTGGTTAAAAAGGTCCTCCAACAGAATATTAGTACGCTGATTCCATTACTTATGGATGCAGTGTCTTTAAGTGTAAAAGAAGTAAATGAAGCCTTAGAGATGTTGGCAGATGACAAAGTAATCGTCATGGTAAATGATATGGTCTATGTTGTAGATGATATTCACTATATGATTGGGACTTTGCGTGTTATTCGTGGTAAGTTTGCGTTTGTGGGTGAGGGTGAAGACTCTATCTATATTGGCAGTGAAGATTTTGCGAACGCCCTGGATAGCGATGTGGTTTTAATTCATGTTGAACATGCCGATGAAACCAAAGGTAAAGTTATTACAGTTTTAAAGCGTACTAAAGAATATGTATTGGGAACAATGGTTCAAACGCGCCATGGTTTAGAGTTTGTGAGTTATGATCGTAAGATTCCAAATCGCATTGTCTTTGATGCGGGAAATCAGCGCATTGAAGTCGATCAGCGTATCATTGCGAAGATTGATACTGTATCTCACGGTATTTTATATGTAAAATTAGAATCAGTATTAGGCATGGTTGATGAGCCGGGTATTGATGTATTGTCAGTGTTGTTTAGTTATGACTTAGAGACTGAGTTTAGTAGTGCTACTTTGGATGAAGCGGCTAAGTTTCCAAAGAGTATCGCATTGGAAGATTTGGCAGGACGTATTGATCATCGTGATCAAAATGCGATTACTATTGACGGTGAAGATGCCAAGGATTTGGATGATGCTATTTACTTGGAACCCTTGCATGATGGATATCGTTTATATGTTCATATTGCCGATGTATCGCATTATGTTAAGGAAAATAGTGCTATTGATCAAAGTGCGCAAGCACGCACCTCTTCAATTTATATGGTAGACCGGGTTGTGCCTATGTTGCCAAAGGAGTTATCCAACGGCTTGTGTTCCTTGCACCCTGGTGTAGATCGATTGGTACTTACTTGTAAGATGGATATCGATTTAAAGGGCGATATCTATAATTATGAGGTATATCCTGCAGTCATTAATTCAAAGCGTCGTATGAGTTATAATGAAGTTAACGATAGTGATGATTTTGGACAGGAAACTGAGATGATTTATCAAATGAAAGCATGTGCTTCTCTTTTACAAAAGAAACGAAGTGAAAAGGGAGCTATTGATTTTGATAGCGATGAGAGTCAGTTTATTGTAGACGCACAGGGGAAAGTATTGGATATTATTCCTCGTGAACAACGTGAAGCGGAAAGTATGATTGAAGCGTTCATGGTCAGTGCTAATGAAAGTATTGCTAAGTATGTTAGGTATTTAGAAATACCCAGTCTATATCGTGTGCATGAGAAACCTGATTTGGATAAAATGAAGGCCTTATCCCATATGTTTTTAATTATGGGATATCGCATGAAGGGTAATTTGAGTGATGTGCATCCTGCCATGTTGCAACGGGCGCTTCATCACTTTGAAAACGATGAATCCTTAGGCGTTGTATCGCGTTTAATGCTTAGATCGATGAAGAAAGCGCGCTATGATACTCATCCTTTGGGTCACTTTGGATTGGCTTTAGATGACTATGCTCACTTTACGGCGCCCATCCGTCGTTACTCAGATCTTTTATTGCACCGTAGTTTACATAAATATATTTTTGAACATAATTTTAAGGATTTGCAGGAAGACTTACTTACTTATGAAAGTGAGGCTGTGCATATCTCTGAGTGCGAGCGCACTATTTTGGATGCTGAACGTGAAGTAGAAAAAATGAAGAAAGCCGAGTTTATGAGTGATAAAGTCGGGGAAATATACGAGGGTATTGTGGGTGGTTTTAGTAACTTTGGGATGTATGTGGAGTTAGCGAATACCGTTGAAGGGGTTGTCCCTTTAAAAACAATGCGCGATGATTTCTATACTTTTGATGCAAACTTACAGAAGTTAGTGGGTGAACGTACCGGAGTTATTTATAGCCTGGGTCAAAAGGTTACTATCAAGGTAGATGGTATAGATCCACTTGAACATGATGTAATTTTTAAACTAAGGGTGAAACGAGATAGAAAAGAGTTTCCCAATCGTAGAAAAAGAAGTGAGCTAGCAGTTGATAATCCAAGAAAGGGTCGTCGAAGTAGTCAAGGAGGTCGTAACCATGGTGTTAAGCGTCGCAAAAAACAGAAAAGCATATCATGATTATTTTATTGAGGATACTTATGAAGCTGGATTGGTTTTAAGTGGCACTGAGATTAAATCAATTCGCCAAGGTAAGGTACAACTTAAAGAAGCGTATATTTCAATTATTAATGGTGAAGCCTTTATTAAGGGAATGCATATTGCGGCATATGATTATGGAAATCGTTATAATCATGAGGAAACACGCGAACGAAAATTGTTGTTGCATGCCCATGAAATTAAGAAACTTCAAGAGGCTTCAGTGGTTAAAGGATATACATTAGTGCCACTGCAAATGTATCTTAAGAATGGTCGGGCGAAGCTTGAAATTGGAGTTGCTAAAGGGAAGCACTTGTATGATAAGCGTAATGTTGAGAAGGAACGTGATTTGGATCGTCAAATTCAGCGGGCTATGAAGCAAGATTACGAGTAATATTCATTGTAAAAAGTATTTAAAAGTTGTATGATATACTACAATTAACAGGAGGTGTTAGTATGGGTTGGTATATTTTAATTGGAGTATTAGTTGTATTAGTTATCTTCGTGATTTCAAGCTATAATGGATTGGTTAGAATGCGAAATATGGTTGAGGAAGCATTCTCTACCATGGATGTTTACATGAAGAAGCGTTATGACTTAATTCCTAATTTAGTTGAAACAGTCAAGGGTTATGCTAATCATGAGAAGGAAACACTGGATGCGGTCATTACAGCACGTAATAAGGCGGTATCGGCGGGAACTCCTGATGCTCAAATGGCAGCTGAAGGTGAGTTGAATCAAGTGATGAGTCGTTTATTTGCTCTTACTGAAAGTTATCCTGATCTAAAAGCAAACACAAACTTTATTGACTTACAAAATCAAGTCTCTAATATGGAAACTGAGATTGCGCAATCTCGTAAGTACTATAATGCTACAGCACGCGATTATAATACTAAAACAGAAGTTTTCCCAGCTGGGATCATTGCTTCAATCTTTAATTTCAAACGCGTATCTCTATTTGAGGTTACGAATGAAGTTGAACGCGAGAACGTTAAAATTCAATTCTAGATAAAAGAGGCTTCGGCCTCTTTTTGATATATGAGGGGAGTGACTTTATTGAAATATGTATTTAAGAAGCTTTGTTTGATTCTAATGATGCTAGTTTTAGTTATGCCTGTTTCTGCAGAAACACCAAATCTCTCAAATGAACCGCTATATGCTGAGAACTATTATGTGGAAATGTATGTACATGAGAACGGGATGGTTGATATATCGCATACTATTGATATGTTTTTTAATATGAAACATCAAGGTATCGTAGTGGAGTTACCCACAAAATATATTGAAACTGACTTTTCTAGTATTACAGGCAGTGATCTTGATCGCTCTAAGCAGTATAATTTTCCGATTCGTAAGTTTGAGTCTAGTACGCATAAATATGAAGAAGTAGACAGTAATTCTAGAGGCGTTGTTTATCGATTGGGAACTGAAGGTGTGTATTTACTTGGTGAACAACAGTTTAAGTACTCCTATACGATTGAGACGATGGATCTTAGGCTTCACAATAATGAGCAGTTGTTTTTTATGAATATTTTAGGAAATCGTTGGCAGTTTCCCATGGAACGTGTTTCCTATAAAGTAGAGTTTGAAAAAGATATTGGTGATGTGCCTATTTATGTCCAAGGTGGTAAAAATAGTGAGGACCAACTGTTTGTGCGTAAGGGTAATATTATTACCGGGGAAATAAATCAGGTTCTATATCCTGGTGATGCCGCTACAATAGTGGTTGATGTTGATAATCAATACTTTAAGTTTAGAAACGTAGATTTTCTGAATCTTTCTTTATTTGCGGGTGTGGCCTCTCTTGTTTTAGCTGTCTTCTTGTATCTAAAGTTTGGAAGGGATTATCCTTTAGTTGATACGGTCGAGTTTAGTGCTCCTGCAGGTATTAGTAGCGCTGAAATGGGTTATATTTATCGGGGCTATAATGAGAGTAAGGATGTGCTTTCGCTGATTGTCTATTGGGCTTCTAAGGGTTATTTAACTATTGAAGAGTTAGATGAGGGTAATATGAAACTCACCATGATAAAGCCGTTAGTTAGCGCAAATCGTGAGGAAGAGCGTGTATTTGATGCGTTATTTAATAAAGGTCAGGACTCGGTTGAAACTAAGTCTCTTCAGGGGAGTTTTGCGACTACGGTACAGTTTGCGGTGTCTAAATTAAGCACGCGATTTAGAGAAGATGAAGCCATGCGTGTATTTGATACATCTGCTAAAGCGGCGCAGTATATTTCTTTTTTTGTGAGTGCGATTCCACTCGCAATGTATGTGGGTGCGTTGGTATATAAGTCAAATCCTTTGTTTGGAAACTTCATGTTGGGTTTTATTATTACGTATATTGTGCTTACGGTTATAACATCTATTATGGCGTTGGTGGCAATCACACAACGCAATACTAAGCGTTCCATTAAGGTTTTAATGAGTTTTATTTATATATTAGTTTCGGTGGTCATTCTTAGTGCTGTGGTTATTACCCACGCTTCCTTTATATATGCGGCGGATGGGGCTGCAGTGGTAAAGGAAACGATAGTGTCCACCATGATTTCACCTATAGTATTAACTGTAATCTATATCGTCGCCTTTGCATTTGCGCTTCAAAGTGATCGTAGAACTCAGCAAGGGATGAAGTGGTATGGTCAGATTATGGGCCTTAAGCGTTTTATTGAAACTGCAGAGGTTAGTAGATTGGAAATGTTGGTGCATGAGACACCCTTTATTTTCTATGATGTTTTACCTTATGCGTATGTGCTGGGAATCTCTGATACGTGGTCTTCTAAGTTTGAGTCTTTGAGTATCCCTTCTCCTACGTGGTATAGCACCTATAATAACAGACCGTTTACGCCGCTTTATATGAATACGATGTTTGTATCTTCGATGCGTAATGTTCAAAGTTCAATAACGACTATTACCACATCAAGTGGCTCTTCTAAGGGTGGCTTTGGTAGTGGTGGCTTTGGGGGTGGATCCTCAGGCGGTGGATTTAGTGGTGGCGGCTTTGGCGGCGGAGGCGGCGGAGGCTGGTAATATAATCAAGAGTCCTTGTGGGCTCTTTTTTATTGTGAAGATTGTGTGATATGCTTATTAAATTTAGTAATTATATGTTATTCTATAATAGCATATTGGAAATCACATATTCGTGATATAATTAGTATTGACTAGGAGGTATTTATGCCACTAAATCTATCAACATTACAAGCCATATTAAGGGCTTTAAAAGTACTGGTCGATTTTATTATCGTTTGGGTACTTATTTACTACATATTAAAAGTAGTTAGAAATAACTCAAGAACCGTCCAAATCTTTAAGGGTGTGGTCTTTGTTATTTTGGTGCGTTTTATTGCGTACTATCTAGATTTAACGGTTGTATTGTCGTTGGCTGACTTTGCGATTCAATATGGTCCGCTTCTTTTTGTGGTTATTTTTCAACAGGAAATTCGTGCCATCTTGGAGCGCTTGGGTAAATCGACGGTGTTCTCGAGTTTGCATAGTTTGTCAGGTAATGAGCGTGAGCGCTTGATTAATGAGTTGGTGAGTGCAGCGAAGACATTGTCAGAGCGCAAGATTGGAGCTTTGGTTGCTTTGGAACAAGGGCACTCTTTAGCTGATTATATTAAAACAGGGACGCCTATTAATTCTGCTTTGACGGCTGATTTGTTGGTGTCGATTTTTGTGACTACGACACCGCTTCATGATGGAGCCGTTATTTTACAAGGCGATCGCATTGCCTGTGCGTCTGCGTATTTCCCACCAACAGCGATGGATCTTCCAACGCGTTATGGGGCACGCCATAGAGCAGCCATTGGATTAAGTGAGATTACTGACTCTGTTACATTGGTAGTATCGGAAGAAACAGGGACCATATCGATTGCTGAGGGTGGTAAGTTGACAGAGATGGATGTTAATAGCCTTCGTGAGTACTTAAACCTTCTTTTACAAGATTCTGAGAAAGAAGTAAGTAATCGGGTGGACTTTAAGGTTACGCGTCGCGTTAATTTCTCTAAGTTTAATGTAGATCCTATCAAGATTGAAAAAGTTGAAGAGGATGAACTAGAGCAAAAACAAAGTATTTTTACAAAGGGTGAAAAGAAGAAGGAAGAACCCGTGGTTAAGAAACGCGTTAAGTTGTTTAGGAAAATGAAAGAAGAGCCTACTACGGAAACGGATATTGAGAGTTTGAAATCGGCTGCTTCTAGAAATGAAAAAAAAGAAGATGTTGGAGGTGAAGACGATGGCTCTATTTAAGAAACGTGATAATCCTCAAGATGATAAGCTGGAAATAGCGCAAAAGATTGCGGAGCAGTCTAAGAAGATTGCCGATCGTTCTGAGGCCATTGGTGTTTACTTTAAGCGTATCTTTAGATGGTTAAGTGCATGGTTTGATCGTATTTTATTCAATCAAAAATATGCCCGTGTTGTAGCCTTTGCGTTTGCGATATTGGTATATCTTACCTTTAATCAGGACCAAACTAGTTCCGTGGTCCAAGCAAAGACTTTATCAAGTGTTAAGGTAAATGCGATATATAATCGTGAGATGTATGAAGTAGTTGGTATTCCAAATACCGTTGAGATGGATATCTTAGGGGACTATAGTGATGTTATTTTGGCGGATTCAAGTGAAATTAAAGCTGATTTGGACTTGCGTATGCTAAGTGAAGGTACGCATCAAGTTGAATTTGTGCCTACAGGTGTTTCCAATAGAGTGCGTGTTAATGTTAAGCCGTCAACGGTTACCGTGACAATTCGCATTAAAGAAACAAAAACAATGAGCCTTTCGTATGAGTTTATTAATCAAGAGAAGATGGATCCTCAGTATGTATTGGGTAATGTTACATTAGATTCGCGTGATGTTACGATCTCTGCTTCTAAGGAAACTTTGGAAGAAGTTGCTTTTGTGAAGGCTTTAATTGACGTTAGTGGTAAGACTTCGAACTTTACGAAGGAAGCTGTTATTGTAGCGTATAATCAAAAGGGTGAGTTATTAGAGAATGCGGATGTTATTCCAAGAGTTGTTACGGCAACAGTGGAAGTGTCATCGCCAAATAAGACGGTTCCTGTTAGGGTTCAGTTTGATGGGGAGTTTGCTGATAATAAGGCCGTCGATGTACTGGAGTTAGATCATGAGGCCATTACGATTTATGGTGAACAGGCTGTATTGGATACTATTAGTGAGATTGTGGTTCCGGTTTCGACCAATGGTTTAACGGGTGGTAAATACACCCATAATATTACGTTGCCAACGGGTGTTAAACACAGTAGTGTTACTAAGGTAACTATTAATGTTAAGTTGGGAGATGCGATTACTCGTATTTATGATAATATTAGTATTATTTATCGGGGTAATGTGAATGGATATAAGATAAGAACGATTAATGAAGATGACTTTAATACTTCGATTACTGTAAAAGGTACTGAAAAAGCACTTGAGGGCTTTAACCCTGATGATGTAGTGGTGTTCATTAATATGCGTGATGCCCAACCGGGAAATAATCAAGAAATGGCCTTATATATTGAGGAGCATTTCTCTAAGCTAAACATTAAAGCAAATAAAGAATCTATTTTAGTAGATATTATTCAGTAAGAGGTATGTAGTATGGGAAAGTATTTTGGAACGGACGGAATTAGGGGCGTAGCGAATGATTTCTTAAGTGCTGATTTGGCACTTAAGGTGGG